>JAIRSF010000134.1 GCA_031255595.1 Tannerella sp. | reverse complement strand
GCGGATATTACGTTCGGAACGAACAATGAGTTCGGGTTCGATTACCTGCGCGATAACATGGCGATCAGCCCCAAAGACCTTGTGCAACGCAAACACAACTATGCGATCGTCGACGAGGTTGACTCCGTATTGATTGACGACGCCCGTACGCCGTTGATCATTTCCGGTCCGACTCCCAAAGGAGAGATACAACTGTTTGAAGAATACCGCCCGAATGTAGAAATCGTCGTGAATGCACAGAAGAACCTGTGTACCAAACTATTGACGGAAGCCAAACAAAAAATGGCAAGCGAGGATAAAAAAATTCAGGAAGAAGGTACGCTGGCGCTCTACCGCTCCTTTAAAGGGATGCCTAAAAATAAGGCGCTGATCAAATACCTGAGTGAACATGGAACGAAGACGGCCATGTTGAAAACCGAAGACTTCTACATGCAGGACAATATGCGCCAGATGCATGTGGTGACGGATGAATTGTATTTCGTTATTGATGAAAAAAACCATTCGATCGAACTGACGGATAAAGGGATTGACCTGTTAACGGGCCGGTCGGATGACCCGCAGTTCTTCGTTTTGCCGGATATCGCATCCGAATTGTCACAGGTCGATAATCTGGCGCTGTCGCAGGAAGAGAAACAAATTAAAAAGGACGAACTGCTGACAAACTATTCCATAAAAAGCGAACGCGTACATACGGTCAACCAGTTGCTGAAAGCGTACTCTTTATTCGACAAAGACAATGAATATATCGTCTTTGAAGGCCAGGTGAAAATCGTCGACGAGCAAACCGGACGTATCATGGAAGGACGCCGCTATTCCGACGGGCTGCACCAGGCGATTGAAGCAAAAGAACGTGTAAAGGTGGAAGCTGCGACACAGACCTTTGCGACGATCACGTTGCAAAACTATTTCCGCATGTACCACAAACTTGCGGGTATGACCGGTACGGCCGAAACGGAAGCCGGCGAGTTTTGGAACATCTACAAGCTGGATGTGGTGGTCATACCGACGAATAAACCGATTGCGCGTAACGACATGAATGACCGTATCTATAAGACGAAACGGGAAAAATACAATGCGGTGATTGAAGAAATCAGCGACCTGACATCTAAGGGACGACCGGTATTAGTAGGTACAACGTCTGTGGAAATTTCGGAATTGTTGAGCCGTATGCTTAACATGCGCAAGATCTCCCACAATGTATTAAATGCGAAGTTGCATCAGAAAGAGGCGGAAGTGGTTGCACAGGCCGGACAGTCGGGGATGGTTACGATCGCAACCAACATGGCCGGCCGCGGTACGGACATTAAACTCTCACCGGCGGTAAGAGAAGCGGGAGGACTTGCTATTATCGGTACCGAACGCCACGACAGCCGCCGCGTAGACCGCCAGCTCCGCGGTCGTGCGGGACGTCAGGGCGACCCGGGTTCGTCTGTGTTCTTCGTTTCCCTCGAAGACGACCTGATGCGGCTTTTTGCGACGGAAAAGATTGCCGGACTAATGGACCGCATGGGTTTCAAGGAAGGCGATGTGCTGGAAGCCGGCATGCTGAGCAAATCCGTAGAACGCGCCCAGAAAAAGGTAGAAGAAAATAACTTCGGTATCCGTAAACGCCTGCTCGAATACGACGACGTCATGAACTCGCAACGGAATGTGATCTATACCCGTCGCCGTCACGCCCTGATGGGAGAACGTATCGGGCTTGACGTGCTGAATACGCTTTACGATGCATCCGGCGTCATTGCCGAACAAAACGAAGACGGCGATTACGAATCATTCAAAATGGATCTTTTCCGTACGCTTGCTTTAGACAGTCCGGTAACACCGGAAGAATTTAAAGAAATGAAGGTCGAAAAGCTGACGAACAATCTGTTTGACAGCGCGCTCGAACACTTCAAACGTCACATGGCCCGGATGGAGCAAATCGCAAACCCGGTGATCAAACAGGTGTATGAAAATCAGGGCGCCCAGTATGAAAATATCTCCATACCGATTACAGACGGAAAGAAGGTATATCATATCCCATGCAACCTGAAAGAAGCGTATGAAACGGGATCGAAAACCATCACAAAATCTTTCCAGAAAGCGATTATTCTCCACATGATCGACGAATCATGGAAAGAGCATCTTCGTGAAATGGACGATTTGCGTAACTCCGTACAGAATGCATCTTATGAACAGAAAGATCCGTTGCTGATTTACAAACTGGAAGCCTACAACCTGTTCAAGTCGATGGTCGAAGATATGAACCGCAAAACGGTTTCCACGTTGATGCGCGGACAGATCCCCATACGGGACGAGGCGGAAGAACAACGCATACAGGTAAGGCAGGCGACGCCGGAACGTCGTACGGATCTGAGCCGTTACCGTACGCAAAAAGACGATATCGCACAAGGAAGAAGCAGGGGAGGCGGAGATAATAATGTGCATCCGCAGGGAACGCCCCCCCCCATGGGTCCCCGGACGCAATCGAAAGAACCCGTACGTGTGGAAAAACGCGCCGGACGCAACGATCCCTGTCCCTGTGGAAGCGGCAAAAAATATAAAAACTGCCACGGAAAAGGCCTTTAGCGCTTATAACACCCCAAAAGCCCCCGCCGGTTTCGTGTAAGTGGGCGTCGAGAGTGCATTGAAATTGTTTTTTGAACAATACTTTCAATAAAAAAATGAACTTTTCAATCAGAAAAGCAGATATCAATGATTGTTCCCGGATTCGCGAGCTTGCCTCGCGGATCTGGGAACCTACTTATGGTTCTATCCTGTCAGAAGAACAATTGGAATACATGTTTGAAATGATGTATTCCGTCGGACACATCAAGCAACAGATGACGGAACTGAAGCACGAATATCTAATCGCATACGCAGACGATGAACCGGCAGGTTACATCGCTATTGAAAAGAAGTCGGACGACGTTTTTATTTTTCAAAAAATATATACGCTGCCCGAATTACACGGAAAAGGTTTCGGACGCTACCTGATGGAGCAAGGAACGGCATATATTAAAAGCATCCATCCGTTGCCTTTTACCGTAGAACTGTATGTCAACCGCGAAAATCCCGCAGTCGGGTTCTATGAACATCTGGGCATGAAGAAAATTGCCACGCGAGACCATGATATCGGCCACGGGTTTTACATGAATGATTATATCATGGCTATGAAGATTGAATAAAATAAAAAACTCCGGCGCAGAAAAGCTAACATTCCGGCGTAAAAATCTTCAATTCTTCAAAACTTTCCGCACCCAACCGGAACTGCCTGCAACAATAAGAATCCCTGTGGGATACGAAGAAGCATCCCGTGTTATGGAATATGCTGTTTTTTGAAATCCGTCAACAAGTGAACCGGTCACAGCATATACTTTTATTTCTTCATTGACGGCGCTTTTCACCATAAGATTATTCTGGTACACATATGCATCATGCGAACCGCTTGCACCCTCTACATAATCATTTGCCACATACCGGTTTAACATGGATACCAGGAAGGCCTCCGTCTGATAACCGCTTACGGTTCCATGTCCAATTTTCGTATCATAGGTATCAATGACAGACAAAATCGGATAAGTACTCAGCGTTATAGTCATATAATCAGACACTTCCGGTGAGGATGAACGATACGTTAATGCATCACAAAACCACAAGATATAATGTTCATCCAGTATGGATCTGACAGATTCGGCAGACATATTTTTTTTCACCCGGTCACATATGCCGCAAAGGTTACTTCCCCAGAACAAAAAAACCTGTTTATTCTGCACTTTCGCCGCATCAAATGCTTCTTTTTTGTTCAGATAATACGTAAGACCTTCGTATACAGCCGTTTCTTGCGCATAAACATTTTTCGAAACGATCTGTACTATAAAACAAATACACGTAAAGTATAAAATTCTTCTCATATTAAGCAGCCTTTCTTTTTATTAATTCATAATATCTCATAATTATTCACAAAAATCATTTACTTTCAGCATCTCCCCTTCATCGATTTACTATTTTCTTTGTCCATCCGGCGCTACCGGCTACGATCAATACGCCTTTCGGATAGGCGGACAAGTCGCGCATCGTAGGCGATTCATTCTTCCGATAGCGGTCGACAAGCCCTCCCGTCATCGAAAAGACACTGACGGTTT
>JAIRSF010000120.1 GCA_031255595.1 Tannerella sp. | reverse complement strand
CGCCGAACGATGGAGTTAATATAGCTGTCGTCTTCTATTTGCAAACCGTTCTGCTTACACAGTTTCGGATACACGTTTTCCCAATTATCCCTGTTTTGAGCGCCCCAACAAATCATCGGAAACCAGAACACACCCCACCATCCAAAATTCGGTTTGCTCCAGTCTATAAGAACAAAACGGCCTCCTTTTTTGAGTGTCCGGGCGGTTTGGACGATGGCTGTCCGCCGCACTTCGGGAGGCGTTTCATGCAGTGCCATTGATGTAACTACTACATCAAAATATTCGTCCGGATACCTAAGATCGTCCATCGAACAGTTTTCGAACCGGCAACGACAACGGTACTGTTTACATTGACTTCGCGCTTCATTCAACTGGTCTTCGGAAATATCAATACCGATGATTTCCGCCTCCGAAGACGCCTTTTCAGCCAGCGCAAAACTCAACGCTCCCGGGCCGCAACCCAAATCAAGCGCTCTCATGCCACCGGCGAGCGTTACATCGCCGATACCTTTCCGGTAAAAGGCGGCGGTAAACCCGAAAAGGCAGGCAAGATTCCGATAATTCCTGCCTCCGGCCCACCCTCTAAATTCGTTACCTTTTTTGTCCATCTTCCTGTCTTTGTTCAAATCGGATGTGATAAAAGCTGGTCATCTTCAACAAATCGCAAAGTTGCATATTAATAGAAAAACACTCCACCGGCAACAAACATAATTCCATGCTGCCTGTTAAAAAGTTTGTAATTTAAGATCCGAGTTTATTCCTTAACCATTTCCATAGCGTAAGTGTCAGCAGCACATTTACGGCTATAACGAGGCTCAACAGGCAGGCTTGCGACAGGTCGAACGCTTCGACAAACAGTGTCGCACTCAGGTGGAAGATGTTGAGCAGCAGGAACAACACGCTCCATACGAACGAAAACCACCGGAAGCCCTTTCCTGAAAGATTCACCGATAGCAACGCCATCAGAAAGGTTACGGTGTAAATGACTGTGTTAAACGCCTGCACACCGAGCGGCACCTCGCCCGTTGCATCGGGAAGACGAATGTCGATGCCATAGAACAGTCCATACATGTGAAACAATGTGTGCGTCAGGAAACATGCTCCCAACAGTAGCCAATAAATGGCGATTTTGAATTGTGTATTCATCTTCTTTATTTTTTTATGTGTGTGTATACCCATGGAAAAAATTCAGGTCAAAGGTACATTGTTCCCCTTGCCCCTACTTACGCGAAACGGAATTTAATTTTAACCTGAGGGATTTTTTTATTGAAAAATTACCAACAAATAGGGATTGTGTGGTTTTTTGTTTCGCCCTATCTTCGCCGCAACTTTAAATGATTTAACTTTTATGACAGTCTGTTTGACGGATAAAAACATGCGTGAAATGTTAGTGGAATTTCCGACTCCTTCTTTTTCAAAAACGAACGGATTGAGAGAAAGCTGTTTTACGATGGACAACCGTTATGCAAAAGCTTTGTTAACAGAGATAAAAACGATTGATTTTTCCATCATCGATATTCATTTCCGGAGTTTTGAAGATCTCAAGGTGTATTCGCGATCTGAAAAGAATGATGCGATTTGGTTCTGTGCCGCATTGCAAGGGGATTTCGCCTGCCTGTGCGAACCGGAACATGACGAATTTGTATGGCGGAACGGATATGCCAACCTTCAATCTTTTAGCGGCATGGGTGGCTATATCCACGTCAATCCTTACAGGCCGTTCCGGATGATAGAAATCATGCTGTCACGCGATTATCTGACAAAAATCGCCGCTATTGCTCCGTCTTTATTCGACAAAATCTTTTGCGACAGCACTTCCCGTACACCATTCAAGGCCTTTCCCGAAACGGTTCCGTTTTGTCCGGCAATCAGGGATGCATTGAACAATATACTGAATTATAAATGGACAGGCAATAGCGCTTCCCTGTATCTGGACGCCAAAATTCGTGAAATCCTGTCGCTTTTCCTTTGTCGAAACGAAAAAAATTGCGATCACTGCGACAATTGTTTATCCCGCGACAGGGACAAACTCATTCAGGCGAAAGAGATTATCGAACAACTGCATCAAAGTCCGCCTTCACTGCGTGAGTTGTCGTTGATGATCGGGACAAACGAATGTAAGTTGAAGAACGGTTTCAAAACGTTGTTCGGCACAACAGTCTTCGGTTATCTATTCAATTACCGCATGAATCTGACCTGCCGATATTTACTGGATACAGACATGACCATACAGGAAATAGCGAACACGATCGGTTACGAATACCATTCGCATTTTACAACGGCTTTTAAACGGAAATTTCATATTTCACCACAAGAATACAGAAGCCGTATGAAAGGATAAAAAAATAGCAAATATATGAATCTTGTTGATTGAAACAAAGTCCGGTGATGTCTACGGCCATAAAAGAATGTAATTGTTATTTCGTTGTTTTGTGTCGGATTGTTTGGATTTTGTTTTATCTTTGCAACGAGAATCATTCTACAATTTTTATGTATTCAAAAGAAGTCATTGATAAACTGGGAAATTCGATGGTTTATATAGCAGAGAAGGTACCTTCTTTGAGCAAAACAAAGCTATTGAAGTTACTCTATTTGCTCGAAGAGGTTTCGGTAAAAAAAAACAAACTTCCCTTTTTTGGTATTCCGTTTGAAGTCTGGCAGGCCGGGCCGGTGGCGAAGGATGTTTTTATTGATCTGGATGTAACGCCGGTTTTGTTTGATAAATATATATCCATAAAAAGGGATGATAAGGCTACTTATATTCATGCAAAATCGGATTTCAGGGATGACGAATTTTCGGATAACGACATTGAGGTAATGAATTATGTTATCGAAAAATACGGAAATAAAACGGCTACCCAATTAGTTGAAATCCTGCATAAAAAAGGATCAGCGTGGCGTATGATTGCAGAAGAAAACGGCCTGAAGGCGGCGTTTGATAAAAAGATAACAAATAGCTCAAGTAAAGAAATAGATTTTACGTATTATCTTGACGGATGTGAGATCGAAAAATATCGGGACTGCGTGGAATTTCATAAAAGTGTTTCTCATTTAAATCCCTGATGATGTATACTCCGGGTACGATTGTCTATTTTACACCATTCCGTTTTGCTGACGGAAGTTCAAAAAATAAATACTTTTTAGTTTTGGCAACCGGCGAAGATGATTTACTGGTTGCCAATCTTCCAACCAGTAAGGATCATGTTCCCCGTTCAATAGCAAAGAAACATGGATGTATTAATGATGACGCGGCACGAGTAAATTGTTATTTCTTTGAAGCAAAAAGGGTTATTTCGGAATGTGGCACGTTCGGCTTTGAAAGGGACACTTTTGTTTATGGGGAACAGGTCACGTTTGCCGATATTCGGATTATGCAGTCTTTCTACAAGGATGAAGGAAAAGATTATCGTATTGTATGCAAACTTTCGAATATTGAATTTCGATCCGTAAAGGAATGTTTAAAGAGATCGAAGGGTATTAAGAATAAGTTTAGGAAGATTTTGTAAAAGTCGCAAATCGAAAATTTATCAGGGGCGGGTAAATCCAACATAACGTTGTTTATCCGCCCTTTTACGTCCGGGCGGGGTTAGAAAAAAGTACGAAACCCATCATTAACGCTTGTTTGATTGCTTATAATTGAATTGCAGGTGATCCAAAATGGATCACCCGTAAAATCGTGTGTCATCTTGTTTCAGTTTTCAACATTCAACATTCAATATTCAATATTCAATTAGGCATAGTTAAGGAGCAATTTTAGTGAATAGTGAATAGTGAACGTTGTTAGTGTATAATTAATAGTTAATAGTGAATAATCGGTACATGGTTTTTGGTAGAAGTTAACTTTTCAACATTCAATCTTCAGCATTCAACATTCAATCTTCAATAAAGCAAAAAAGTTAAGGAGTTTAGGGTCGGCCTCGTGCGGTGAGCCGTTAAGTAGCGGAGGGAGGCGTCAAGAAATCTGTGCTGTTTGAGCGAAGCGAGTTACACAGATTT
>JAIRSF010000114.1 GCA_031255595.1 Tannerella sp. | reverse complement strand
GATTATTCACTATTAACTATTAATTATTCACTAACAACGTTCACTATTAACTATTCACTATTAACTATTAACTAACAGGCTGACGTATAGGTGACGTATTATTTTTTTATTTATGGCGTATACGGGAGTATGGTCTTTTGATACAAAAGCATAAAAATGAGATTAGATTTGCAACGAAATGCTAAAATTTAATTTCATGAAGAATCTATTATTAACATGTATGCTGTTTTTATTTGCTTCTTTTGCCGTTTATGCGCAAAACGTTCAGATAAAAGGAGTCGTTATTTCGGAAGCGGATAATGGAGCGCTTCCAGGTGTAAATGTCGTAGAAAAAGGTACCGGCAACGGTACGATGACCGACCTCGACGGACGGTTTACCCTCAATGTTCCGAAAGGAAGTAGTATTGTGTTTTCATACATTGGTTTTAAAACGAAAGAAGTCGTGATCAACGACAACATGTCGGAGCTGAATATTCTGCTTGAGGAGGATATGGAAGCGCTGGACGAAGTGGTGGTGGTCGGTTACGGCGTACAGAAAAAGAGTGTCGTGACGGCGGCTATCAGTAAAGTATCGGCCGAAGACCTGAGCGCTTCCAAACCTTCGCGTATAGAAGATGTACTGAAGGGGAAAGTGTCCGGTGTGCAGATCACGCAAAGTTCCGGACAGCCCGGCTCGGATTCAAAAGTGCGGATCCGCGGGATCGGTACGGTCAACAACAGCGACCCATTATACATTATTGACGGAATGCCGGTAGGCGGCGGCATCAATTACCTGAACCCGTCGGACATACAGTCTGTGGAAATTCTGAAAGACGCTTCCTCGGCCGCCATATACGGTACACGCGGCGCCAACGGGGTCATCCTGATCACGACCAAAAGCGGTTCGAAAGGGAAAGCTACGATCAACTACGACGTGAGCTACGGCTGGCAGAACCCATGGAAAAAGAAATCCGTCCTGGATGCGAAGGAATACATGATTATTATGAACGAAGGGCAGATAAACGACGGCAACGCTCCCCGTTACTCCCAGGAAGAGATCGCTTCGTCGGGGAGAGGCACCGACTGGCAGGAGGAAACCTTCAACTTCAATGCCCCGGTTATCAACCATCAACTGAGCCTGAACGGAGGAAGTGAAAAAATGCAATATTTCCTTTCTTTCGGATATTTCAATCAGGAAGGTATCATCGGAGGAGATTATGGAAGGTCGAATTACGACCGGTGGAGCATCCGTTCAAACACGACGTATGATGTGTTTGAAGCGTTAGACCGTTCCTTCCTGAACAAAGTGAGAATCGGTATGAACCTGGGTTACTCGCGAAATAAATCTACCGGAATTGAAACGAACTCGGAATATGGTTCCATTCTGGGCAGTGCGCTTACGTTCAATCCGATCGTCCCGGTATATGCCGATGAAAGTACGGCCGAAGAGATTCTGGCCCAATATCCTTATGCGGTAACGAATAAAGACGGGAAGGTGTTTTCTATTCCCCCTGCCGGATTTCAGGAGATTGCGAATCCCGTCGGCATACTGAACCAGCCGCGGAAGGAAAAGAGCAACGACGATAAGTTTGTCGGCTCCCTGTGGGCCGAACTGGACATACTGCCCGGACTGAAATTCAAATCGAGCTATGGCTTCGACCTCGCTTTCTGGGGAAAAGACGGGTATGAATTTCCTTACTTCCTTGCCACACAGGGAAAGAATATCACGCAGAGTTCCGTATGGAGCGAGATGAACCGCGGCCACACCTGGCTGGTCGAAAACGTGTTGACCTATAATAATACGTTTGCCGGCATACATAACCTGACGGTTGTAGCGGGACAATCCGGACAAAAATACCGCACACGCCAGTTAGGGGGCAGCGATTACGACCTGTTGGAATCCGACCCGGGCAAAGCGACGATCAACTCTGCGATCGCAGACCGCGACAACGAACGCGTATACGGCGGTACGGGTGGATTCAACTTCGAAACCTTAGCCTCCTATTTCGGCCGTATCGACTACAACTTCGACGAAAGATACATGATTCAGGCTACCCTCCGGCGCGACGGTTCGTCCAAGTTCGGGGCAAACAACAAGTGGGCCTTGTTTCCTGCAGTATCGGCGGGGTGGAACGTCCTTAACGAACCGTTTGTCGCGGATCTGAAACCCGAATGGTTCGATTCGTTCAAGCTGCGTTTCAGTTGGGGTAAAAACGGTAACCAGAACATTGGGAACTTCCGCTACACATCGCTGATGGACGGAGGACAAAACTACTATTTCGGCGGAGGATACGTTGTAGCAAGCGACTCAAAAGGCGGCGTCATGCAATACGGTACATCTCCGGCAGCGATCCCGAACCCGAACGTGAAATGGGAAGAATCGGAACAGATCGACATTGGTTTCGACACACGCCTGTTCGGTAGTGCACTGAGCTTCGGCTTCGATTACTTCAAGAAGAAAACAAACGGTATGTTGATGGATCAGCCGATACCCAGCTACGTGGGTCAAAGCGCCCCGATCGCCAATGTCGGCGATATGGAAAACTGGGGACTTGAGTTCGAACTCGGCTGGAAACAAACGTATGGAGATTTCAGTTACCGGGTAGCCGCCAATGCAACCTATCTGAAGAACAAACTGATCCGGCTGGGAAATGCTTCGGGCGAGGCTACCTACGAGATTGCGGGTGCATCCGGGGTAGGAAGCTATGTGAAAGGTGAAAACGGCGAAGTATGGCCCTATTTCTACGGTTTCCAAACGGGCGGCATCTTTCAGAACCAGGCGGAAGTGGACGCCTATGTAAACGACCGGGGCGAAAAGTTGCAACCCGGCGCACAACCCGGCGACGTTCGTTTCATTGATTTCAACGAAGACGGTTCGATCGACGACCTCGACAAAACAAAAATAGGCAAGGGCGCGCCCGACTGGACTTACGGTTTGAGCTTAGGCGCCGAATGGCGGAACTTCGACATCAACCTGTTCTTCCAGGGAACGATCGGCAACGATGTCTTCGACTTCTCCCAGCGGGGCGACATACCGGCCATGAACCGTCCGACATGGATTCTCGACCGCTGGATCGGCGAAGGGACGTCCGATAAAATACCGCGTATGACCACAGCCAACCCCAACGGCAACTGGCGTTCGTCGGATCTCTACATAAAAAACGGATCGTACATGCGGTTGAAAACCTCGCAGATCGGTTACACGCTACCTTCCCGGTTGACCCGGATGGCTTCGATCGAACGGTTACGCGTTTTCGTTTCCGCCGAGAACCTGTTCACATTCACCGGCTATGACGGTTTCGATCCCGAACTTGCCTCCGGCGGATACACCACCATTGGCGTGGATAAAGGTATATATCCCCAGTCGCGTACCATTTCCATAGGCGCAAACATCACATTCTAACCTTCTAAAACATACACAAACATGAAACTATATAAATTATTATCAACCCTGATCGTGGCGGCGGGAATCATGATGACCCTATCTTCCTGCGGCGACGATTTCCTGACGGCTTCTTCCTCCGAAAAACAGGAAGCGGGAGGCGCCGCAACCGAAGGCGCCATTCTTTCCAACTTAGGTTCCGCCTATCAGATTCTGTTGTTCGACAGCTATGCGAGCAATAATTATAACGGCGTATTGTTTATGTCGGATCTCCGTTCCGACGATCTTTTCAAAGGCGGCGGCGACGCCGGCGACCAACGGCAACTTTACCTGCTCTCTCAATTCACATCTACCGCCGCAGAAACGGTCGGCGGCCTGTGGAGCATTTATTTCACAGGGCTTGCCCGCTGCAACAATGTGATCATAGCCTGCGAAAATGCAGTGGATGTGAACGAGAACAAACTGCAACAGTACAAAGCGGAAGCCTATTTCCTGCGTGCATACTATGTGCACCTGCTGTGGAAGTTCTACGGAAACATTCCCTATTTTGAAGAACCGCTCAGCACGCCTCCTTACATGACGCGCCAGTACAGTGCGGACGAAATCTACAACGAAATTATGGAAGATATCGACTTCGTCTGCGGAGGCGACGCCTTAGACATGCGCACCACCGATTCGAACCTGGGACGTGTTTCCAAAGCGGCCGCCCTGATGCTCAAGGCACGCATGGTTATGTATCAGAAGGATCAGAGCCGTTACGCCGAGATCACCAACGATATGGCGACGATCATCAATAGCGGCCGGTATGATTTGTTCGGCAATTTCGATACCATGTGGCTGGACGAGAATGAGTTTTGCATCGAATCGATCTTTGAAAGTAACCAGTTGCCGGAAGGAAAAACGTGGAGTTCCGGCTGGCAGGGATACGGCACGAACCTGCCGGCGTTCATTTCGCCGAACGACCTGCGGGATCCCGATAATATCTTCAAAGGCGGATGGGGATTTGGCCCTGTACGCGTCGCCGCTTACGAGATGTATGAAGAAGGCGACCTGCGGCGCGACGCTTCCATCAACGCATGGCCCGAAGGCTCCTACGGCGTACGTTTCCAGAATACGGGACTGTTTCAGCGCAAATACGCCGCCCGCGTAGGATACAACCCTCCTCCGGGCGACACAGACCTTAATTATTGCAATAACCTCCGTATATTCCGTTTTGCCGAAACATTATTGAACTACGTAGAGCTGGTGCGTATGCTCGAACAGAGCGAAGTGCAGGGTATAAGCGCCCAGGACTGCCTGAACCGCATCCGCACGCGTGCATTTGGCGCGGATAATGCCATCGACGCCACACCGGAAAACATAAAACTGGAACGCCGCCGCGAGTTCTTAGGCGAAGGTATGCGTTTCTGGGATCTGATTCGCTGGGGAGAAGCAACGACCGTACTGACCGAAAACCTGCCGGAGCATAACTCCGTACGCACATTTCAGGACTGGATGAAATACTTGCCCATTCCGCAATCGGAACTGGAAAAAACAAAAGGAACCGAATTTGAATTAAAGCAAAACGGAAATTGGAACTAACTTTAAAGCATATAAGAATTATGAAAACGATAATGAAATACAACCTGTACGCATTCATCGCCATCTTTATCATGGCTTCGTGCGACCCGCAGGAAAAAGACGATTATTCATTGGGAGCTGCGCCTCAGGAAAGCCAATTAGCTTTCTCGGCGACGCCTTCATCGGGAAAACCGAACGTTATTGAGCTGAAAAACGAATCTGCCGTTGCCGGTGTCGCTACATGGAACCTGGGAAACGGTGTCACCGCCAAAGGCGCTGAAGTGAAAGCCGAGTATCCTTTCGCGGGGACGTATACGGTTACGATGACACTTTATACGACGGGAGGCTCCGTCAGTACGACCCAAACCGTCACAATCAGCCAGGACGACATGTCGCTGTTGGATACGCCGATGTACAATGCGTTGACGGGAGGCGCTTCCAACCTGGAGGGGAAAACATGGGTGTTCGACCAGTACCACGACGGACATTTCGGCGTCGGGCCGGCCGACGACTCATCGCCCAGTTGGTGGTCATGTCCTGCCGAAGGGAAAGAAGGCGCCAGCATGTATACACAGGAATTTACCTTCACACAAGTGGGCGTGAAGCTCCAGTGGAAAAATAACGGATACATCTATACGAACGAACAGGGAAAGAACGCCCTGGGAGGCGAATTTATCAAAGATCCGGGAGGAGTAGGCGATTATGACGTCAAATATACTCCGAAAAACAGCTACACGTTCGCATTAAACGAAACGGACAGAACGCTTACTTTGAACGACGGCGCATTCTTCGGTTTCTACACCGGAACATCTACCTACCGGATCTTATCCCTGACGGAAGATGAACTGTATGTAAAGAACATAAGCGGCGTAGAGTCGGGCAACGGCTGGTGGTTCCGGTTCGTACCGAAAGAAAAGAACGTGAAACCGTCGGTTGACATTCCGGTAAGGGCTGTTCCATTGAGCGAAGACTTCGAATCGGAAACGCCAACGGTTGTATTCGGGAATGAAGATATTGGTGAATTTTTCTCGCAGTATTATCAGAACCCATGGCCGCTGCCGGTCAACACCTCCAAGAGAGTCTGCCTGTATGAAAAAACAAGCGCATTCTATACCAACCTGTTCTTTTTGGCGGACGGGTACAAATTTGACCTGAGCCGGGTAAACAAAATCAGGTTAAAAGTCTTCATCCCGTCGGCCAACGATTACAATACGGAATATGCGGTAGCAGGCGACTGGATCACAAATAAAAAACTTAAACCGCAATTGGCCGTCAAACTGCACGACAGCAGCCGCGGAGGAAACGCATGGGAAACACAGGCAGAGATTGTAAGGGAAAATCTGGAAATGAATAAGTGGGTTGAATTGGAATTTGATTTTAGTAGCGCCGGAAACCGAAAGGACTTTGACAAGATCGTGATACAGTTCGGCGCAGAGGGCCATGCCGGTCCGGGTATCTTCTATTTTGACGATTTCTCATTCGATGAATAAAAGAAAAGACGGTATGAGTTCACTAAAGTATTGGTGTATGATGACGTTGTTATTCTTGTTTGTTTCCTGCACCCGGATGCAGGAAACAAACAATGGTAACAATGACATGGAGAGCAAGATCAACGCGTTGTTAAAGCGTATGACGCCGGATGAGAAAATCGGTCAGATGAATCAGGTCAGCCCTTGGGGCGATCCCGCACAAACGGCCGATATGGTGAGGAAAGGAGCGGTCGGTTCGATCTTGAACATAACGGATCCGGCAGCCCTCAACGCGCTGCAACAGATAGCGATGGAAGAATCGCGCCTCAAAATACCCCTGTTAATCGGGCGCGATGTGATCCATGGTTATAAAACGATATTCCCGATCCCGTTAGGGCAGGCCGCTTCGTTCGATCCTGAAATAATCAGGCAGGGGGCGCGTATTGCAGCCATAGAAGCTTCGTCGCAAGGTATCCGCTGGACTTTCGCCCCGATGGTCGACATCGCACGAGATCCGCGCTGGGGACGTATTGCGGAAAGCCTGGGTGAAGATCCCTACCTCACATCCGTACTGGGCGCGGCCATGGTCAAGGGTTTCCAGGGTGAAAACCCGGACGATCCGGCCTCCATCGCCGCATGTCCCAAACATTTTGCCGGATACGGAGCTGCCGAAGGAGGACGCGATTATAATTCCACCTTTATCCCCGAACGCCTGCTCCGCAACGTCTACCTGCCCCCTTTCGAAAGCGCTGTAAAGGCCGGAGCGGCTACGTTCATGACTTCGTTTAACGATAACGACGGCATACCGTCTACCGGCAATACATTTATCTTGAGAGAAGTGTTGCGCAACGAATGGCATTTCGACGGCTTTGTCGTTTCGGACTGGGCGTCGGTCGCCGAGATGATTGCTCATGGCTTTTGCAAAGACGAAAAGGAAGCGGCCGAAAAAGCCGTCAATGCCGGGGTAGATATGGAGATGGTGAGCCAAACCTATCCCAAGCACCTGAAAGAGTTGCTCGACGAAGGAAAAGTAAAAATAGAAACCATCGACAATGCCGTTCGCAACATCCTGCGGATAAAATTCAGGCTGGGATTATTTGATAATCCCTACGTCGAAACGGATAAGGCCTCCGCGGTATTGTATGCGGACGAACATCTCCGGAAAGCGAAAGAGGCGGCGGTGCGGTCTGCCATACTGTTGAAAAACGAGGACAATGTGCTTCCCGTTTCCGGTCAGGTGAAGACTATTGCCGTTGTCGGCCCGATGGCGGACGCCCCTCACGACCAGTTGGGAACATGGGTGTTCGACGGCGATAAAACCCGGACGCAAACGCCCCTTCAAACGCTCCGCCGGGAGTACGGCGACAAATTCCGGATCCTCTACGCACCCGGAACGGAATATAGTCGCGATCCGCGTACCGACGGCATAGCGGAAGCGGTACGTATCGCCCGCCAGGCCGATATTGTTTTTGTTTTCGCAGGCGAAGAGGCTATCCTTTCCGGCGAAGCACACTGCCTGGCCGACCTGAATCTGCAGGGAGCGCAAAGCCTGTTGATATCGGAAACGGCTAAAACCGGTAAACCCGTCGTGACCATCATAATGGCAGGCCGTCCGCTTACCATCCAACGCGACGTGGAACATTCCAAAGCCGTACTCTACAACTTCCATCCCGGCAC
>JAIRSF010000057.1 GCA_031255595.1 Tannerella sp. | reverse complement strand
TAGATCGCAGGAACCCGGTAAAGGCGCCCGGCGCAGGGTACCGGGGTGTCACGCGATAATAACCAATTGATATGCTCCGTTATCTTCTCCGGGATCCGCAAAACAGCCTGCGGAACAAGCTGCCGGTCGGAACGGCGAACGGGCGAACCGTCCTCACCGACTACGTGAAGCACTACCGAATCATAGGCTTTATCTTTGTGGTGCCCATGCGTATACCAGTCCGACGCACGTTGATGTATTTCGATATTACCCGCCCACACCGTATCGCCGATACGTATTTTGGCATTGAAAAAATCCGGTCCCGCATCGGTGTTCCGTATTCCGGCGTCGATCACAAAAATGGGCGTTCCATCCGCAGTTATAAGGTCGGATTCTGCATATAGCCTGTGTTTCCATACATACTGAAGTCTATCTTCCATTGCAAATCAGGATTAGGGTTAGAATACAAATGTATTCCAAATCGGGTATAATACAAAATAAATTTTGTACTTTTGCAACGTTTGGAATAATTATACAGTATGAAAATAGCATTAGTCGGCTACGGAAAGATGGGACACATCATCGAACGGATTGCACTGGAGAGGGGACATACCATTGTGTCGAAAATAGATATAAACAATCCGGGCGATTTTGCATCGGAGGCATTTCGTTCCGCAGACGTGGCCATTGAGTTTACGACGCCGGCAACGGCGTTTGATAATTACCGGAAATGTTTCGCCGCAGGAATACCGGTTGTGTCGGGCACTACGGGGTGGACTGCCCGCATGGGAGAAATAAAAAAACAGTGTGAAGAAGAAGGGCAAACCTTTTTTTATGCGTCTAATTTCAGTATCGGCGTCAACATTTTCTTCGCGATAAACCGGTACTTGGCAAAACTGATGAACGGCTTCCCGTCGTACGACGTCCAGATGACCGAGGTGCACCATATACATAAGTTGGATACCCCAAGCGGAACGGGAATCACCCTGGCGGAAGATATCCTGAACGAGATAAGCCGTAAAAAACAATGGCGCCTTGCAGACCACAATACCCCGTTCAGCCAAACAAAAGGCGATGACCGCCCGGGCGATACCGGCAACCCGGAAGACCTGCCGATACATGCCGTTCGCGAGGGGGAAGTGCCGGGTATCCACGAAGTACGTTACGAATCGGAGGCAGACAGCATCACAATCCGGCACGATGCGAAAAGCCGCGCCGGCTTTGCCCTCGGAGCCGTTCTCGCTGCCGAGTTTACCGCCGGGAAAAAGGGATTCCTCGGTATGAAAGAGATGCTTCAACTCGCCGTTAACGATTAGTTTGTTTCCTACAGCTTTAAACATAAATATATAATCGCATGAAAAAGATAAGTAAACGCCAATGGATAAATTTCAGCATCTGGGCGGTGCTGTACATACTTTTCACAGCCTGGATGGGAAACCTGTTGCTGTTGTTGGGACTTCTTGTGTTGGTAGATATCTACCTTACGAAATTTATACCATGGGGTGCGTGGAAAAAATCCAAAAACCCGAAAGTGCAAAACATACTGAATTGGATCGACGACATTTTATTCGCCTTGATTGCCGTATACCTGATCAATATTTTCGTGTTCCAGAATTATCAGATACCTTCCTCGTCACTCGAAAAAACACTGCTTGTGGGCGACTACCTTTTTGTCAGCAAGCTGAGTTACGGTCCCCGGGTACCGAACACACCCATCTCTTTCCCCCTCGTGCAGAACACCCTGCCGTTTCTGAACTGCAAGTCTTATATCGAATGGCCGAACTGGGGATATAAACGTGTGAAAGGACTGGGGCAGGTCAAACGGAATGATATTGTCGTGTTTAATTTTCCCGCCGGCGACACGATCGCACTGAAAGTGCAGAACCCGGACTATTATACGCTTCTCCATTTATACGGGCGGGAAGCGATACGCCTGAACAGGAACGATTTCGGGGAAATACTCTACCGCCCGGTAGACAAACGGGAAAACTATGTGAAACGTTGTGTAGGAATGCCCGGAGATTCACTCCGGATCATCGATAACCGGATCTATATAGACGGGGAAATGCAGAAAAATACAAAAAACGTGCAATATATATATTATGTGGAAACAGACGGCACATTGATCAAAGATGATATGTTCCGCCGCCTGAACGTCAGCAAGGACGACCGGAAATTGGTTTCGGAAAGCGTGCCGGACGACTCCTATTACCAGACGCTGTCTTATATCGGTTTTACAAAAAACGCCGATGGACGGTATAACCCGATCTACCGGATCCCGTTGACAACCGAAGCCTATGAGATCGTGACCAAAATGCCTTCTGTGAAAAAAATCGTGATCGAACCCGACCTGATCGGTGGAGATGTTTATCCGTTTGACTATGATACGGGATGGACGCGCGATAACTACGGCCCGGTATGGATTCCCAAGAAAGGCGCTACGATTGAGCTAAACAGGAAAAACCTCGCACTGTACCACCGTTGCATCCGGAATTATGAAAATAACGAACTTGAGGTTAAACCCGGCGGCCCGGTTTTGATAAACGGGCAACCGGCTACTACTTATACATTCAAATATGATTACTACTGGATGATGGGCGATAACCGCCATTGCAGCTCCGACAGCCGTTTCTGGGGATTTGTTCCGGAAGACCATATTGTAGGGAAACCTATCTTGGTATGGTTGTCGTTGGACAAGGACCGTTCGCTCTTCGATGGCGGTATCCGCTGGAAACGCCTGTTTCACCGGGTGGAAGCGTTTGATTAATCCGTTCTTTCATTCAACGGTCAGCCCGTTTGAGTGCGTAATTGTTTATTGGTTGAATCGTGGGATTACCCAAGACCCGAAATTTAAAGCCCGAAAAAAATGCACATGGTCAATGGTCGATGGTCAATAGCTTCGTTTCTTAGAAAGGCACATCATTTAAAATATGTTGTGTATGGTGCGCTGTTGATCGTTTTAGTGATTGCCGTACAACGATTTTTTATCGGTTCCTACCGGATTACGGGCGATAATATGGCGGATACGCTGAAAACCGGAGATTGTATATGGGTCAATAAGCTGAAAGGGAAAAGTAATCCCGGACGGAACCGCCTTGTATTATACCGTAGCCCTCTGCGCCGCGACGCAGCCGACCCTCCTCTTTTTATCGGAAGGTGTATCGGAACACCGGGCGACGTCATCCGGATGGGTACGGACGGCTTTCGTGTCAATGGGCGTTTGCTGCCGAACGCGCCGATGATGCAACCTGCTTTCCGTATCCGGAAAGATATCAAAGAACAACTGCTGACCACCATGGAATCGTTGCGCATCCCCTTGCGGGACGCCCGGGAAGATTCCATCAGCCTGTTCTTCCGTATGAGCCTGCGCGAAAAGGAACTGCTCACCCGTAATCTTTCGCAAGTCGTCCCGATCGAAATGATCGGCGAACATCACATGAAATATGAATTTACCGTCCCACGCAAATGGACCGCTTTTGATATCAACGAGATCTCCCTGATGGTATGTAAAGAGGCCATCCTGAACGAAGCCGGCGACGCAGCCGTCATACGCAACGGAAAATGGTATGTCAATGGGGAAGAAAAAACAACCTAATTTTTCAGTAAGGACTATTACTGGATCTTGTCGGAAAACGAAACGGAAGGAATAGACTCCCGCCACCTGGGACTTATACCGGAAGACCGTATCGCCGGGAATGTCTGGTATTGCTGGTATAGCAAAGACGCCTCGCGGCGTTTCAAAAAAATAAGATAAAAAATGCCGGCCGTATACCTGTCTACCGCCTACCTCGCCCCGATCCGGTACTATTCGAAGCTGGCGCACTTCGACGAAGTGAGTATGGAAGTATGGGAAAACTACCCCAAACAAACCTACCGGAACCGGTGCCTCATCGCTACGGCAAACGGTCCGCAGGTATTGACCGTCCCGGTGGAAAAACCGGAAACATTGAAATGCCCGACGCGAGACATACGTATCTCTAACCACGGTAACTGGCGACATTCACACTGGAACGCCCTCGTGTCGGCCTATAACATGAGTCCCTTCTTCGAATACTACGCCGACGATTTCCGCCCCTTTTACGAAAACAGGTACAAATACCTGATAGAATACAATGAAGCCCTCCGGGTCATGATATGCGCTTTATTAGACATCCGTCCCGCCGTTGCACATACCGGAAAATACGAACCCGAAGTACCGAACGACTTCCGTACAGGGATTGATCCCCGGCACCCCAAACCCGACGAATCCTTTACCATCCGCCCCTACTATCAGGTGTTCCGCGACAAACACGGGTTCATCCCCAACCTAAGCATTGTAGACCTGTTATTCAACACCGG
>JAIRSF010000030.1 GCA_031255595.1 Tannerella sp. | reverse complement strand
ATCGTTTTCCCCGCCAGCTTCGGATTCGTCATCAGGACGTTTATAATCGCCAGCGGGCCGGCAATCTCTTCGATATTCCCCGATATTTTAACGTTTCCGATCTTGAAATTCAGGTTTTCAATCATCTTTTGTTCCGAAACGCCGCAGATCACATCCCCCTCCCGGATGATCTCATCGTCTGTGGCCACAATCGATTCGCCGTTGCGCACGATACGCGAAACGGCCAGTTCCTTGTCCATGATATGCATGACAAAGTCTATGTTTTTGCCGAACAGGTTCGGATTGGAAACGGTTATTTCTACGCTTTGCAACTTCGTTTCGCTATCACTCAGGCTGTCCGTATATTTTTCCATCTCCGAAGCGGTCTTAATCCCGAACGCCAGCTTGATCAGCAGGATCGCCAGGATGATGCCAATGATACCGAACGGATAGGCCATCGCGTAGGCCATACCGGTTTCTGCAATGACCGACGCATCCACTCCCTGCTCGGCAAGCGCTTGCTGGGCGGCCCCCAAACTCGGCGTGTTCGTTACGGCGCCGCACAGGATGCCGGCGACAACGGCGGGCGATAAATCCGTCAGGGCATAAATCAGGTAGGCAATCCCAAACCCGCCGACAACGACCCCGATCGCCAGCAGGTTCAATAACAACCCATCTCTTTTAAAAGAAGAGAAAAACCGCGGCCCCATATTCAGCCCGATACTGTACACAAAGAGGATCAGTCCGAAATCGCGGACGAAATGCAACGTATGTTCCTCTATCGGCGCTCCGAGATGGGCAACCAGTATACCGCTGAACAAGACCCCTCCTACTCCGAGTTTAATCCCCTTTGTCCCGGTCTTGCCGATCAGTACGCCCACAAAAGCAACCATACATAAATATAACAAGGTGGCTCCAACACTCTGTGTCGTAAAAAAATCCAATAAATACTTCATAACTTTTTCTTCTTACACAATCAATCTCAATATTTCACATAAAAAAACGGCGGAATAACACAGCGCCTCCCCACCGGAAATGACAATACCTGTTCACTTTCGTTTCCGGCGGCAAAGGTATTAAATATATCCGACAGAACTACAAGATAGAGATATGGTTTTACCGGTGATCCGTTTTTTTTCGGAAACAGGACGATATATCAATCAGTTCATCTTCTTTGATCCGGTAAAAACGCTGGTTCGTTCCGGCAGCGTCCAAGCCGCCGAGTTCTTCTATGTACGGGCCTAATTTGATATAATCGAAATGCCGGCGGAAGCGGCTTTCCGGAACGGCCTGCCGGCCCGAATACCAGGCCGTTTTCAGGCGACAGGCAGTCGTCGTGCGCACAAACGCCGCCAACTGTTCAACTTCCTGCGGAGCGGCGTCTCCTCCCATAAAACAAATGCAGGTGATCGCCCCGCCGTATTTCTTCATCAGAGCCGCAAGAACGGCTTCGTCCAGCGCCTCACCCCGGTCTTCCATCAGATGAGGGCTGTGGCATCCTTTGCATCGGTTGGGACAGTTCGACAGGTTGATCGCCAGCGTTATTTCGTCCGGTACTTCCTGAAAAACGATGTCATAATTGTCGAACCGTAGCATAATGACGTTGCGCAGCCTCCTTCTGCCGGCTTTGAGAAAAATTACTGATGCGTTTCATATAACCGATAATACGGGTCAGGTAATCCAGATTGCGGCTTTCGCACGACGGGCATGTTTTCAGATTCCGTTTATCGATATGTCCGCAATCGTTACAAACCGTATTGGGGATATTAAAAGTGAAGTAGTTACATCCTTCCTGCGTCGCCACGCGCAACAGGTGGCGGTATTGCTCCTTGCTCAGATGTTCTTCCAGATTGAGATGCAGCGCCGAGCCTCCGGTCAGGTGTTCAATGTAATCTTTCCCATGTAAGCGGAATTTGTCGACGATGTTCAACGACGGATCCTCTACGATATAAAAATAGCTGTTATAACAATCGCGGTTCACCTTGTATCCGTCGCGCTTATCCCATTTGGCATGTTTCACGCCCACATTTTCCGCGGGAATCATTTCACAGTTAAACATCACCTCTTTGCTCCGGTACTTTTTGTTATAATCTTCAATCATACCCAAAATCTCCCGCACAAAACCGACATAACGCGGATTGTCGCTGATCTCTATCCCCAGCGCCTCCGCCGCTTCGACCAATCCGTTCACTCCAATGGTCAGGTATTGGCGGCTCATATTGATATAGCCGGAATCGAACAACGGCAACATCCCTTTTTCCTGCATATATTTCAGGTTCTCATTGTAAGCTAATTGCACTTTGTGTACAAGGTCGACCACCTCTTCCAGGAAAAACTGGTACGGATAAGATTTGCGTAAAGCATGTTGAACACAACGGTTCAGGTTGATCGTCAATACGCTTTTCGACCCGGTGGAAACACCTCCGGCGCCCAACGTATAACTAAATCCGTTGTCCTGAATTTCGTTCCGCAGCCGGCAACAACTACTTAACGAATCCGCATTATCGCTGATATAAGTGAAGAATGAATGTCCTTCGGCATACATTTCGGCCGTAAAATCGCCGTATTCTTTATCTTTTGTGTCGCCGTTTTCCGTCAACAGCGCCATCGTTTCAACCGGAAAGGTCAATACGGTGCGCGTGCGTTCACGGTTAAACCATCTCATAAAACGCTTTTGCAGCCAGTTCAGTGAATCCCAGTCGGGTTTGCTTCCGTCCGGAAAAACAAATTCGCTGAACAGGCTTTCAAAATAATACCTGTCATAATAAGAAATATTCCAGAAAACGGCCTGAAAGTTCCGGGCGCCGGTAGGCTGGTTGATCGAATAGACAATCTGTTCAAAATAGTCGGTAATGACCTTATCCAATGTGCGTTGTTTTTTCGACAGGTCGACCATCTTATCTGCATACAGATAATAGTCGTCGCCATACTCCAGACCGATGAAATAATTCATGTACATCAGAAATTCGGGTGTCGCACAAGCTCCGCTAAGCATACTTGACACCATAAAAACCATGTTGATAAACCCGCCGCAAAACGACTTCAGGTTGGTTGGGGCTTTGGAATTGCCGCCAATGGAAGTCGTGCCGCCAATCAGCCAGGGATACATGGTGATGCTGGCGCAATAGTTGGCAAGGCTTGTTTCATCGTTTTTATAAATGTAATGGTTATT
>JAIRSF010000150.1 GCA_031255595.1 Tannerella sp. | reverse complement strand
GTTCCGGGATCTTCGCTGAGCGCTGTCGCCAATGTCGTCAGCCCTACGGGGCCGCCTCCGAATTTGTCAATGATGGTATTCAACAGTTTGTTATCGATTTGGTCCAGGCCGTAACGGTCGATGTTGAGCGCTTCGAGCGAATAACATGCGATGGCCTTGTCGATATAACCGCTTCCTTTTACTTGTGCGAAGTCGCGTACACGACGTAATAATGCGTTGGCGACGCGGGGCGTACCGCGACTTCGTCCGGCGATCTCTTTCGCCGCTTCGGTTTCGCACCGGATACCCAGAATATCGGCGCTGCGCATCACGATACGGGTGAGTGTCGCAACATCATAATATTCAAGGTGCATATTGATGCCGAAACGTGCGCGGAGCGGACTTGTCAACAGTCCGCTTCGTGTAGTCGCCCCGATCAGCGTGAAAGGCGCCAGGTCAATTTGAATGGAACGTGCGCTTGGCCCTTTATCGATCATGATATCAATCCGGTAATCTTCCATAGCCGAATACAAATATTCTTCCACGATCGGGCTCAGGCGGTGTATCTCATCAATGAAAAGCACATCATTTTTATCCAACGAAGTGAGTACTCCGGCCAGATCGCCGGGTTTGTCCAACACCGGGCCGGATGTGATCTTTATACCGACGCCCAGTTCGTTGGATATGATATTAGACAGGGTCGTTTTTCCTAATCCGGGAGGGCCGTGCAATAGCACATGATCAAGAGCCTCACCGCGCATACGTGTTGCGGTGACGAAAACTTTCAGGTTCTCGACGACTTTCGCTTGCCCTCTGAAATCATCAAAAGACAACGGCCTCAGCCGGTTTTCGTATTCTCTGTCGTTCTCAGGAATATGTTTTGCTTCTTCCCGTATGTCGAAATCTTCTTCCATTTTTGCCGTTCAAACGCACAAATGTAGTGCAAATCGAACACAAAGACAAAAGAAAGTTTATTTTCTTTTATCTTTGTTGAGATGCCGCCTACATTCAATGTCAATTAAATGGGATCACCTGCAAAAAAATCACGGCAGGTGCCCGTTTACCTGCCGGGTCAAAACTTAACGAAGCAAAGGTAAAGCGAAACGGGAAAAGTTTAAAATTGATTTTTGCAAAAAGTTTTTTCTGTTCCGGCTCTTTTTAAAAAATGGTGAATAGTGACAACGGGTCAGATCGAATTAAAATACTCGGAAGGGGTCAGATTGTAGACGGCTTTGAAACATTTTGAGAAGTATGCAGGCGAAGAAAAGCCGGTTTGGTATGCGATTTCACTGATCGAAAGGCGATTTTGCCGGATCAATAAAACGGCTTTGTTCAGCCGGTAGTTGCGCAGGAAATCGACGGGCGCCGTACCGGTCAACTCCTTTATTTTCCGGTGGAGATGCCCGCGTGAGAGGCCGAGCACTTCACTCAACCGTTCTATATTATATTCCGGATCGGCATAGACTTTCTCTATCTGCGACAGGAAACGCCTCAAAAACTTATCATCCATATTTTCCGCCTTTTCGGGTTCGGCCAAAAGTAAATGGTTTTCCTGCAGTTTTTGCAGCAACCGTTCCCGCAGCCTTTTGCGTTCTTCCAGCAAGCGGACGATCTTGACCTTTACATAAGATATATGAAAAGGCTTCTGTATATAACTGTCCGCACCCCTGGAAACGCCGTACAGCCGTTGCCGCTCGTCGGTCAGGGCGGTCAGCAGAACGACCGGTATATGGCTGAATGAAAGATTTGACTTTATATAACGGCATAACTCGAATCCGTTCATATCGGGCATCATCACATCACTAAGCACCAGCGAAATTTCTTTTTCTTCCAACAGCGAAACCGCTTCCGAACCATTGGACGCGGTCAGTACCGAAAACTGTTCCTTCAGTTCTTTCTCCAGATAACTGCGCACCTCATCATCATCTTCCACAATCAGGATCGTATACGGATACGACGACGCCAAGATCTCCCTTATTTCGCCGTCATCCAACTGCGACGCCTCATACGACAACGGGGATATATCATATTCCGCCGTCTGCTCGCCCTCCAAATGCCGTTTCCCGGTTTGCAGCAGAAGCGTAAACCGCGTATATCGACCCGGTTCGCTCTCGACCGTAATCTCGCCTTTGTGCATACGGATATATTCTTTCACAAGATACAGTCCGATACCGGTTCCCGACGAGCGGTCGTTGGTATAGAAACGATCGAACAGGTACGGTATGTTTTCCGGGCGGATGCCGCAGCCGTTATCTTCGACCGACAAAACAACCCGATCTTCCCGTTTTGAAATATGAACGCCGACCGTTCCGTTTTCGGGAGCGAATTTAAACGCATTCGACAGCAGGTTCACCAGCGTTTTCTCCATCATATCCGTATCGAGCCAGAGCCGACATTCCTTCATATCGGACGTAAACGAATAATCAATTCCGCGAACAGCCGCCATACTGTTGAAATAAGTCATCACTTCGCAGGTGAAATTCACGATATCGACTTCGCGGATTTTCAGTTTCTCCCGTTGATTTTCAATCTTCCTGAAATCGAGAAATTGGTTGATCACACGCAAAAGCCGTCCGGCGTTTTTCCGTATCAGAATCAAATTTTCGAGATAAGGAGAATCCTGCATCCGTTCGATCAGGCGGTCGAGCGGAGAAAGGATCAGGGTCAGGGGCGTCCGCACTTCGTGCGACACATTCGTGAAGAACTGCAGTTTCTGTGCCGTCAACTCTTTCAGTTCGGCATTCAGTGCAATCAGCTTATGGCGTTGCTCCTCCTCTTTCCGGTTGATCTCGCGCAGAGCCTGGTTCGTACGCCGCATCTTACGATTGATATAAAACGCATAAACCGTAAGGATCACAAAAGCGATCATCAATATGGAAATCATCCACAAGGAACTCTGCAAAAAACTAAAGCGGCTGAACAGGTTGTCGATCCTCGAACGTTGTGCTTCTATGCGTTGCTGATAACTGATCAGTTGCTCCGCCTGCAACAACAGGGTACGGGCCGTAGGAGGGTCGACGAGCGCCGTCTGAAGGGGGATAAAACGGTCTACCGGTTTTCCTTCCGCCAAATGGATAGCCGTACGTACAATCTCCTCTCCTCCGGTAGGATACATAAACGAAGTGTTGATACGTCCGTCGGCAATCGCCTCCAGCCCGGCTCCCGGCACCGCATCGACGCCGATAATATGCAGTTCCTTTCCCACAACCGGGTCGCGCTCCACAAAAAACTCACGCACTGCGATCGCCATCATATCATTATGGGCGTATACAAAATCTATTTTTTCGGGCATCGGCGTCCGGGCGATGCGAACGGCCGTCGTATCGTAGCGCCACTCTCCTTCGAGTTTGACGAAAGATAAGTCGGAGCGCTCCGCCAGGGCCTCTACAAAGCCTTCGTGCCGTTCCTGCGCCGGCGATGAGGTAGACAAGCCCCATACTTCGAGGATGACGGCATGCAGGGGCAGATGATCGGCGGCATATAACCCGGCCTTTTTGCCTATCTCATAATTGCTGGCTCCTATAAAAACGGTATATAACTCCGTATTCACTTTCCGGTCTGTAATAATCGTAGGGATACCCGCACGATATGCCTCCTCGGCAACAGAGGTCAGCGGTTCGGATTCATTCGGGGAGATGATCAGTACATCGACCCGCCTGTCGATCAGTTCGCGGATCTGTTCTATTTGCTGCTTGTTGTTTGTATCGGCATTGCGAACAACCAGTTCAAGGTTATCATAATTGGCGGCCTCGATACGGATCTCACGAATCATAGTCTGGCGCCAGGCATCATCCATCATGCACTGTGACAGCCCGACCACGATCTTCTTCTCTTCTTTCAGCGGGCTGCACCGGCAAAAGAGAACGATCCCCAGGGTTAACAATAAAATGAAAGTAACGTTTCTCATCGTAGCATTAAATCCACTCCGCACGAAGCGCTTTTCTCAATCGGAGGCGCGCCTATTCAAAGAGCGGTTAAACATTGAACCTGAAATGCATAATATCGCCGTCCTGCACGATATACTCTTTTCCTTCGACATTCATCTTACCGGCCTCTTTCACAGCGGCTTCCGAACCAAAACGGATATAATCGCCGTATTTGATCACCTCGGCCCTGATAAAGCCTTTTTCAAAATCGGTATGAATCACGCCTGCGCACTGTGGCGCTTTACTTCCCTTATGATAGGTCCAAGCGCGTACTTCCTGTGGGCCGGCCGTCAGAAAAGTTTCCAGGTTGAGCAACTTGTATGCCGCTTTGATCAGGCGGTTTACGCCCGACTCTTCCAGCCCGGCCTCCCGGAGAAACATTTCGCGTTCTTCGTACGTTTCCAGTTCGGCGATCTCGCTTTCCGTCTTAGCGGCAACGACCAGTATTTCCGCCTGCTCGGCCCGGACGGCTTCCCGTACGGTGTCCGTAAACACATTTCCGCTCACCGCGCTTGCTTCGTCCACATTGCAGACATACAACACCGGTTTATTCGTCAGCAGAAACAGTTCGCGGGCGATCTTCTGCTCGTCTTTCGTTTCAAACGCGACGGTACGGGCATTCTCGCCCCGCTCCAGCGCTTCTTTATACTTTACAAGCACCTCATAGGCCTGTTTTGCCTGCTTATCTCCTCCCGTCTGCGCCTGTTTCTGAACTTTTGAGATACGGCTATCCACCGTTTCGAGATCTTTTATCTGCAATTCCGCATCGATAATTTCCTTATCGCGCATAGGGTTGACGCTTCCATCCACATGCACCACATTCGGATCGTCGAAACAACGCAACACATGGATAATCGCATCCGTTTCACGAATATGGGCAAGAAACTTATTTCCAAGCCCCTCACCTTTGCTTGCTCCTTTTACAAGCCCTGCTATATCGGCAATCTCGACCGTCGTAGGCGTAATCTTTTCGGGATGAACAAGTTCCGCAAGTTTATTCAACCGTTCATCGGGCACCGTAATCACCCCCACATTCGGTTCGATTGTACAAAAAGGAAAATTGGCCGATTGCGCTTTTGCGTTCGACAAACAATTAAATAACGTAGACTTACCCACATTCGGAAGTCCCACAATACCACATTTTAATGCCATAATTTTTCGTTTAAGAGGGCGTAAAGATAACCAAAACTAAATGTCTATCCAATCTTTGCCGAAACAAATTCGGCGTTTCGGTCGCCGGAAGAACATTTTATTCGCGAAAATAGACGCGTTTTACACGCGGGGAGATAGATGTCAATATTTCATAAGGGATCGTCCCCGTCTTGTCGGCCAGTTCATTCACCGTCAGTTCGTCGTTGAAAATGATCACCGGATCGCCTTCTCTCACCTCCGTATCTGTTACGTCGATCATACAGGCGTCCATGCAAACATTGCCGACAATCGGACAACGCTTGCCGCCGGCCAACACCTCTCCGACCTCATTACTCAGGAGGCGGTTCAGGCCGTCGGCATAGCCGATCGGCAGGACGGCTATGCGCGAATCGCGCCGGACATACGTCTTCCGTCCGTACCCGACGGAATCTCCCGCCGGCACATTCCGTATCTGCATGATAATCGTCTTGAGCGAACATACGCATTGCAGACCCTTCGCTTTTCCGGAGGCGCTCACTCCGTACAATGAGATTCCCAAGCGAACCATATCCTGTTGAAAATCGGGAAAACGCTCGATCCCCGCGGAGTTCAGGATATGCTTCAACACCTGGTAGCCCAGTCCGTCTTCGAGCGTCGAAGCGGCTTGAGAATACATCCGGATTTGCCGGTTTGTAAAATCGTCGAGTTCCGGCATGTCGCTTCCCACAAGATGCGAAAAGACGGAACGCACCACAATCCCTCCCTGCGCTCTGATCTTCCGGCAGACCTCCGGCAAATCTCCCGGCTCGAATCCCAACCGGTGCATGCCCGTATCTATTTTAATATGCACAGGAAACGACGCCACGCCCCGACGCGACGCTTCTTTTATGAATGCGTCGAGCAAGCGGAAATTATAGATCTCCGGTTCCAGCATATAATCAAACAAAAGGTGAAAACCGTTCAACTCCGGATTCATCACCATGATAGGCATGGAAATACCTTCTTTCCGCAGGTCTTTTCCTTCGTCGGCGACCGCCACAGCCAAGTAATCGCAACGATGATCCTGCAGTGTCCTGGCCGGCTCGAAGGCCCCGACACCATAACCGAAGGCTTTCACCATACAGACCATCTTCGTCTGGGGATGAAGGCGCGAACGGTAATAATTAAAGTTATGAATGATCGCATCGAGATTCACTTCCAGTATGGTTTCGTGCACCTTTTTCTCCAACAATTCCGTAATCTGCTCGAAATGGAACGAACGCGAACCTTTAATCAGTATGATTTCATCGCGAAACATATCCTGCCTGAACGAATGAATAAAGGCGGAGGTAGAAGAATAAAAAGCGGTTTCCATCCCTTTAAATAAATATCCGAACTCACGAATACCCGGCCCTATGCCGATGATACGATCCGCCTTTTTCCGGTGAAGAAGTTCCGCCACTTTTGTATACAAGGATTTAAGCACCATGCCCGTCTGCAATATGTCGGAAAGGATGACCGTATTTTTCAGATTCCTATCCGTTCCCCGGCGGCTCTGCTGGAAATCCAGCGCTACATGCAACGAATTGATGTCCGAGTTGTACGTATCGTCGATAAGCCGGCAACCGTTTATACCGTCTTTCACCTCCAGGCGCATGGCCACCGGCTCCAGCGACGCAAACGCGGCGTCCTTGTTCACAATATCCGCCGGGTTCATATAAAACATAAGGGCCATACAGTGAATCGTGTCTTCGATAAAAGCGTCGTCCGTAAAAGGAATGACATATTCGTGCGCGATACCCATCGTGGAGCAGCGTATCCTGGTAGAGGTTTCGCCTTTCTCTATCACATTCACAAACAAGGTGGCGTCCGTATCCTTGCGGCTCCATCCGATCGCTTTGTATGAAAGGCACATCGCATCTAAGGCGCTTTCGATCAGTTTGTCGTCCGCATTATACAGGATCACTTCGCTATCGATGAAAAGCGACAGTTTCTCCATACATTTTCCCTTGGCCGAGCTGAAATTCTCCTGGTGCGCCTCGCCGATATTGGTTATCAGTCCAATCGTCGGAGCTATTAAAGGGCGCAATTTATCCATCTCGTCCGGCATGGATATTCCGGCCTCGAAAAGGCCCAGCGTATGCCGCTCATTCATCTCCCATACGGAAAGTGGCACGCCGATCTGCGAATTATAACTGCGGGGAGAACGTACAATGTTATAATCCGTATGCATCAGTTGATAAAGCAGTTCTTTTACCACCGTCTTACCGTTACTGCCGGTGATTCCAATGACGGGAACGGAAAAACGTTTGCGATGAAAGGCCGCCAGTTTTTGCAGAGCGTCCAAGGCGTTTTTCACAAAAAGAAACGTAGCGTCCGGCATCCGGTAAAATTCGGCATGTTCGTCTGTAACGACAAAGCTCCTGACGCCTAATTGATATAAATCGCGGATGTATTTATGCCCGTCGTTCGTCTTCGTCCGGATAGCAAAAAACAGACTGGTTTCGGGAAACGAGAGTGTACGGCTATCCGTCAGTAAATGTGAAATAATACCTGCATGAATTGTATTATATTCGGCCCCGATAATATCGGATATTTCTTTTATAGAATAATTCATTGAATTGTACGCTGAAATTTTTTTAACAACTTCTCGACTTCTTCTTCTTCTTCTTTCGATAGACAAATGTAAGGATTTTTACCTCGCAGTTGCCGAATTTTTAACAATGTTTGCATTAAAAATCGTTTATAACTTTCACTGTCGGGATTAAAAGGCCTATGATTCCGATTTTTACGAATCAGTTCCATTTCTTTCATGAAAGAACGTGTTTCCCGATCCATACAGGCTTCGCTAAACCGTTCCCATATATAATCGACAGCCTGGGAGGAAGGATGAAGCATGTCTTCCGCATAAAACCGGTAATCGCGCAGTTCGTCCATCATGATTTCATAAGCCGGGAAATACCATACCTGTCCGGAATATCGTTCGGATAACGCCTGTTCGGCCAAAAGCAATGTCGCTTTGCTGATCTGGTTCGGATGCGCTCCGTCTTTCCAGTGCCGGATGGGGCTGACCGTACATATTATTTTTAAGGAAGGATTGACGTGCCACAAGTCTTCCAACAAGGCCGACCATTCGCCTGCAATGGCGTCGACCGTCAGACATTCCCGGACAAAATCGGACGCAGGCAGCTTGTGACAATTCGCCGCCGTCATCCCGGTTTTCTTATGGCGGTAAACGTATGTTGTTCCGAACGTAATCACGAAGTAAGAACTCGTGCGCAACCATTCCGCCGCACAGCTCAACGATTCGTTTATTCCGGAAAGGCACGATTCGGCGGAACGATCCGAAAATCGCCCATGGTGAGCCAAACTGTGATACAAACCCTCATGCAGGAACAAATCGGCCTCCGTAAACGGTTCCGGATTCAACATACGCCGGCATGCAGACGCTACGGATAGCGGATTATACAAAACGCCGAACGGATTCACTTCCGCCTGAAACCCGTATGCCGACATCCTGCTCCCGATATGATCGGCAAAACAGGATCCGATAAACAGTATGCGGTCTTTATACTGTATCTTAAAAGGCGATGCGGGTATTTCTACCTGTGTGCAATAATTTATCATTTACTCTTATTCTTTGATGCAATAATACAAAAATAAATAAAAGCAGAAAATCTTATAGCAAAAAGATATTTAATTATGTTTTATGTTGCAAAACATAAAAATAAATAAACACCTGATTTTGTACGTGTTTGCGATGATATTTGCTTATATTGGAAAGATTTTCAATTTATTTCAATAAGATACTTTTGGTTTTTTCCGACGAATTTCTGATCTTTGGGCGATTTTTTTTTGTTGGGAACAAGAATCCAAAAGGATTTTTCTTTCTTTCGCTAATAGATGAAGAATATCAAATCGAATAAATATTAATAACTTAATAGTAGTTTGAATGAGAATACAAAATATATTTTTTATATGTTGTGGTTTTATGGCGGGAATACAGATGAGCGCCGATGCACAACGGAAAAAAGCTGCGCCTGAAACATTTGCAAATGAACGTCTTGACAAGCAAATGTCCGAACTCATGGCAAGCCGCGTATCTCCGGCGCAAATCATATCCGACGAATTGGCTATTGCGAAATTAGACGAGTTTAACGAACTGACGGCGACCGAAAACCTGATGTTTCCCGCTGACGAATTATATAATTCCAATTGGGATACGATACATGTCAATCCGTTTGTAAACACCAAGATTGATTTTCCCGACTCTTATAACATCAATTGTTCTTCTTTTTCGATGCCTGTCGATTACGAACAAATAAAAATTAATTCAAAATACGGGCCTCGCCGGCGCCGTATGCACCGCGGAATTGACCTGGCCCTCCAGGTAGGCGATACGATACGCGCCGCATTCGGCGGAAAAGTGCGGCTTAAAAGTTTTGAACGGAGGGGTTACGGTTATTATCTCGTTCTGCGCCATCCCAACGGACTGGAAACCGTCTACGGGCATTTATCCAAATTCTTAGTCGGCGAAAATCAGATCGTACGTTCCGGAGATCCTATCGCCTTAGGCGGAAATACGGGACGATCAACAGGCCCCCATCTTCATTTTGAAACCCGCTTTCTCGGAAAAGATATCGACCCGGCCGAAATCATTGATTTTGAAAACAAAATACCGCACAAAGACGAATATGTGTTCTACAATATAAAAATAAACGGCAAAAAAAGCAATATCTATGCAACTTCTGCAGACGCCGTAGTGGTGCACCGGGTGAAACAAGGTGAAACCCTGAGCCTGATAGCACGTAAGTACGGAACAACCGTCGCCGAATTATGCCGCCTCAACGGTATTTTGCAAACATCCAAATTGTCTATCGGACAATCCATACGTTACCGGGCCAAACAAGTAACGGTGGAAACCTCCTCCGATGCGATACAAAGCCGACCGGCAAACACCGAAAAAACACAAACACCGGCCGCTAACGCCTCCTCAAACGCCGGCGGAAGAAAAATCGAAATTCCTATTCAGACATCCTCCCCGGAAGAAACAGCGGACGGAACGGTATACCACACGATTCAATCGGGAGATACCTTATTTTCACTCTCAAAAAAATATAACGTCAGCATTGAAAAATTATGCGAGATGAATGATATCCGGCAAAATATGATATTAAAGATCGGTCAAAAAATACGTTGTTCCTGAATACATCCTTGTCGACTAAAATAAAAAATCATGGCGGATACGAAAGAACAATTTGAAACAGTGATCAGTCTATGTCGTGAAATCTATGAAAAAAAGCTGGAAGATTACGGTCCCTCCTGGCGCATCATGCGTCCGGAATCGATTACGGATCAGATTCTTATTAAAGCTAAGCGCATAAGAAGCCTTGAAATAAAAAAAGAAAGCAAAATAAGTGAAGGAATAAAACCGGAATTTATCGGGATCGTTAATTACGGTATCATCGGACTGTTACAATTAGATCGCGGCTTTTCGGATCATACGGACATGACCTCGGCGGAAGCTCTCGAATTGTACGACCGCTACATGACCGAAACAAAAGAGCTTATGTATGCAAAAAACCACGACTACGACGAAGCATGGCGCCTGATGCGGATCAGTTCCTACACAGACCTGATACTAACGAAGCTGAACCGCGTAAAAGAAATTGAAAACAACGAAGGCAAAGTTACCGTTTCCGAAGGGATCGACGCCAATTACAAAGACATGATCAATTACGCATTATTCGGACTGATCAAGCTGGTATGTGAATAGGATCTTTTCGCACATTCAAAGCGGATTTGCCGTATCTTTCCCGGCGTATTTTATATGAACGACCAATTATTAAAAAGATGAGATTAACCGGTGTACTTGTTTTTTTTCTTATGTTGTCCGTATGTGCGAAAAGCCAGTTTATGGACTATGGATCGGATCCTTCCCGCATCAAATGGAAGATAGTTAAAATGCCCCATTATAAGTTGATATATCCCGATTCGACCGACTCTGCCGCCTGTCGTTACGCATTGTTTTTGGAACAGGCTTATCCGCACATGGGAAAAACAATCGGAGCGTCCGAAGTGCGTTCTTTTCCGGTTATCCTTCATCCGGGCAATATGCAGTCGAACGGGTTGGTCGTCTGGGCTCCGCGCCGTATGGAACTGCTTACGACTCCTTCGTCGAAATTGGAAGCCCAACCCTGGGATAAACATCTGGTGTTACACGAATCACGCCACGTTTTGCAGATGTATAAGTTATCACAGGGGATTTTCAGGCCTTTGCAGTATGTGTTGGGCGAACAGACGGCCGGTGTGTCTTCTTTCTTTGTTCCGAAATGGTTTTTTGAGGGAGATGCGGTTGCGACCGAAACGGCTATGTCTAACGGCGGAAGAGGCCGCTTGCCGGAGTTTAATATGTGGTACCGCTCCCGGATGCTGTCCGGTAAGTTCTATTCGTATGACAAATGGGCGCTGGGTTCCTACAAAGATTACACAGGCGATTATTATGCACTCGGATATAACCTTACCTCATATGCCCGTTACCGCTATGGGCCGCAGGTATGGGATAAGGTCACATCCCGCTATACGCGCCGTTTTTTCAAAATACCTCCTTTTTCGAAAGCCTTACGGCATGTTACCGGTATCAACACAAAGACTCTTTTCAATGAAACTTTTCATTTCCTGAACGAGGAGTGGGCAAAACAGGACAGCCTTTACCGTCATTCCGGGTTTCATGGAACATTCGATTATGTCACGCCGGAAACGAAAAAATATACATCGTACAGCTACCCGCAGGTTATGTGTGATTCTTCCGTCATAGCGGTTAAAACAAGTTTGGACGACGTCGGTTCGCTGGTGATGATAAAAGATGGAAAAGAAGAACGGCTGTGTTACTTCGGAAACATCAATAGCCGTATCATCCTGAACCATAACCGTTTGTATTGGACTGAATATGTGCCGGGACTGCGCTGGACACATGAAAATTATTCCGAATTGAAGTATTACGACCTGGTTTCCCGGAAAATCGTTACAGTTACTCCCAAGCAGCGTTTCCTGGCGCCGGCCGTTCATAAAGCAGGTAAAATTGCCGCAGTTTCGCAACCGTCCGTTTCGGGCGTTAACAGGCTTGTGTTACTCGACATTGAGCATTTTCGGAATGGTGAAACAGCCCGGAGTTATGAAGTTCCTTTCAATGGATTTGTGAAAGAAATCACGTTCACAGGCGAGAATAGCGTCGCCGCCATTGTTGTTTATGATAAAGGGTTAAGCCTGTTTCAATTGGATCTCACGTCCGGACGGTGGCGTGAGCTGATGGAACCGACATCCGCCAATATCACTTCGTTAACGGAACATGACGGACGCTTATTTTTTGAATCGGGGCTTAACGGAACAAACAATATCTATTCGTTCGATCTCCCGGCGTCCAAGAGTTTCCGCCTGACAACATCGCGCTTCGGAGCCTTTGCCCCGGCATTTTCGGAAGACGGGAAGACCTTGTTTTTCTCCGACCATAATGCAAACGGTTCCCGGATTGCTTCGATTCCTGTTGATCGTTTGCAGAAGCAACCGGCAGATTTTAACCGGGTTTTTGAATATACATTAGCTGAAACCGTTGCACAACAGGAAGCGTTTAACTCGGATACGGATTCTCCGGAAAAGACGGATTTCAGTCCGAAGCCTTATCGAAAAGGCGCTCATTTGTTTCATGTGCATAGCTGGACGCCGTTTTATTATGATGCCGCCAATGTATTAAATTCTTTATCGGACGATTTAAGTACGATTGTAAAACCCGGCTGCATGCTATTGTCGCAAAACATGTTAAGCACAATGATTTCTCAGGTGGGTTGGTACTACGACAAGGGGTATCATTACGGCAAATTGGAGTTTACATACAAGGGATGGTTTCCGGTCATCCGGTTAAATGTCGATTACGGGGGCAAGGCGTTTGACTACGAATGGCGGAAAGACGAAGAAAATAAGAACAAACTTGTTTACCGCCTGACCGACCGCAACTTAGTGGAGGCGAGAGCGATGCTGTATCTTCCGTTTAACTTTACCCGCAATCATTATATATCAGGTTTCCAGCCGTCCGTAATATATTCTTACACCAACAATCAGTACCCGCAATCCGACGGCCGTAAATTGCATCAGTACCGGTATCTGTTGGGTGAGCTGAGATACTACCGTTACCGGAAATCAGCGCCTCGGGATATCTTGCCGCGCCTGGGTTATCAGGTACAGTTGCAATATCTGAACGTTCTTTCCGGCAGGGAAAATTTCGGCAGCCTGTATGCCGCAAAACTGATCACCTATCTTCCGGGGCTGATCCGGGGACATGGGCTGATGTTGCGTGCGACGTACCAATACCAGGATGAAGAAGGAAAAATGTTTTATATCCCTCAAAAATTGATAAATCAGGCGCGGGGTTATCAATACACATATCAGACCCGGCAGAGAATAGAATGGAAGGCGGATTATGCATTCAGCCTGTTTTGTCCCGATTGGAGCATGGGAGGATTGGCATACGTGAAACGGATCCGGAGCAATCTGTTTTATGATTTGTCAGGCAACCGGATCAACAAACAAAGCGGGTGGACGACTCAAAGTTCCTGTGGCGCTGACGTTATTTTCGACTGCAACTTACTCAGGTTGAGTTATCCGATGTCGTTAGGGATGCGGGTCATTCAACCGATAGATTACAGAAACACCCAAATCGAAGGATTGTTTTCCATATCATTTTAAACATCTGCCGCGAAAAAAGAATAACGTTTTTTATAGGTGTTTACTTTTTTGCCGAAAGACGTAATGTTATGCAGGCGCCTCCGCCGGGAGCCAGTTTCACTGTGATGGTGTCGTTTGCCGTTACCTGTTTTTTTGAAATCTTCAATTTTTCCCGATCGGTTAGATAGTGGGCTTCGTCGCCGTCTTCAATAATGATTGCGTCGTATACGGCATCGTCCGGCAAATCAAGCGGAATATCTACGGTTCTCCCCGATTCGTTTGTAGCGGCGGCGATGAGCAGGGCCTCGTCCGTTTGTCGCATCATTACAATGTATTCGCCGATTTCGCCGGACAAGGTACGGCTTTCAACCCATGGCATTTTCTGGGCTGTGATAAACCGGAGCAGTTCGGGATGTTTATGATAGTATTCCGGAATGTCCGGGAGTATCGTTGCTCCGGAAAATACGATCAGGGTTCGGGCGGCTTCCGACACTAAGGTGGAGGGTACCGGCTGATTTTCGTCTACCCGGGTAGTATTGCCCTGGCGAAGGTCGAACATCCCATTGTTCATATCCAGCGGCCCGGCAATCATATTGACAAATACCGATGTAACGAAAGTAACGGGTTGGAATACATGGTGGCCGTCCAGTTGGGCATGGCAAAATTCGCGGGTGACGACATTCGGCCATGT
>JAIRSF010000086.1 GCA_031255595.1 Tannerella sp. | reverse complement strand
TTTCGGCGTCGGTAGCGAATGCTACCACCTGTCGATAGAAAATGTTACCACCGCCGTACCATTCATTGATTAGCGTTGTAGTTAGCCCCTCTTTTTTATCGATTTACCTGTGTCATCACCGATAAGACTTTTGCAGGTGATCCAGGATATAAATAAAACGAAAAAAAAGCCTGTAAAATGCTACTTTTACAGGCTTTTTAATCTCTTAATCGTCTTATTTTCAGCGACTTAGCGGAAAGCGAGGGATTCGAACCCCCGGTACCCCGAAGGGTACAACAGATTTCGAGTCTGCCCCGATCGACCACTCCGGCAGCTTTCCATTGCTGGGGCAAAGATAAGTGAAATTTTTTACTTTTCACTCTAATATGTCTACCTATTTTGATCGGAAAGGAACATTTTTTCATTAAAAACGTTGTTCTGTTGCTAAAATTCGATTTTCTTTTTTGGAATTTAATTTGTTTCTTTGCCTCCGGAATGAACTTTGAATTTCAGAATGCTATATGACAATGATATTCAATATGTCAGCGAACTTGTTTCAGGCAACCACGAAGCTTATAAACATTTGTTTATTAAATATTTTACGAAAGTGAAATGTTTCATAGCCGGTCTTATAAAATCGGATGTGATTGCGGAAGAACTGGCTCAGGATGTTTTCATGAAGATATGAAATACCTTATGGAATGAATGGGGGACAATTAGTGACCGCGGCAAATACGCGCGCATTCGGTCGTGACATGGCTGCTGCTTTAAAAGAATATTTACAACAATTGATAGGACTATGAAAATAAAATTTATTGTATTGATTTTTGCTGGTGTACTTTCGGGAGTTTCATGTACAGATCAGAAGACCAGTGTCCGGGAATCCGTCTCTGGTATCTATCCCCATCTGGCATATTACAACAACGAAGGAGAATGTGGAACGGGAGCTGTCGTACCCTGGGCAGATCGGCTGTGGGTGATTACTTACGGTCCTCATCTGCCCAATGGTTCCTCCGATAAATTATATGAGATAACGCCCGAACTGAAGCAGATTGTTCGCAAGGAGAGCATTGGCGGAACGCCGGCCAATCGAATGATTCACAAGGAGAGTCGTCAGCTTTTTATCGGTCCGTATGCCATTGATGATAAGAGAACGGTCCGCGTTATTCCCTATTCCGTAATGCCGGGACGCCATACCGGGAATGCCCGCCATCTGACGGAACCGGCGAATAAGATCTATTATGCGACGATGGAGGAAGGTTTTTATGAAGTAGATGTTCATTCGCTGGATGTGAATATGCTCTATGAAGATGGTAATAAAGCTCGTCCGAAAGGAAGTATGGTGCAGTATAGCGTTCTTTTGCCCGGCGTACACGGAAAAGGATTTTATTCCGGGCAAGGTGTAGTGGTCTATTCGAATAATGGCGAAGATACGCAGGAAGCCCTTCGTAAATTTGATGTAGAAGCTGGAGTGTTGGCCGAATGGGACGGGAGGGATTGGGCAGTCATACGCCGAAATCAATTTGTGGAAGTGACAGGTCCCGGTGGTATTTCCGGAAATACGAATCCTGAAACAGACCCTATTTGGGCGACAGGTTGGGATTATAAATCTATCCTGGTTGGTGTGCGCGACACGAAAAAAGGTTGGGCATTCTTCCGTTTGCCAAAGGCGAGTCACAGCTACGACGGTGGCCATGGCTGGAACACGGAATGGCCACGTATCCGCGATATCGGAACCGATGCCGTCCCGGATTACCTGATGACCATGCACGGGATGTTTTGGAAATTTCCGGAAACGTTTACGGTCGACAATACGGCGGGTATTCGTCCACGTTCCGCCTACCTGAAAGTGATCGGTGATTTTGCGCGCTGGAACGGCGGTTTAGTCTTCGGCTGCGATGATTCGGCACAGAAAGAATTCCTGAATACACGCAAAGCCAAAGGAGGTATTGAAGGTCCGGGCCAGTCCAATTCCAACCTCTGGTTTACCTCTTTGTCGAAGCCTGATGAGTTAGGACCTGCTACAGCCGAAGGAGCCGTATGGGCAAAAGAAGAAGTCCGGGCTGATGAAGTCTCCGAACCGTTCTTGTTTAGCGGTTGGGCAAAACGTAGTTGCTGGATTCGTAATGGCGGGCAACAAGTTGTCACCTTTACTTTTGAAACGGATGTGTTGGGTAATAATCAATGGCACAAATTGAAAGAAGTAAAAGTTGATCCAGGCCGATTTGCGAATGTTTCTTTTGCCTCTGTAGAAGAAGGCGAGTGGATTCGTGTAAAAGTGGATAAGAGTACCTATACGACAGTCTGTTTCAATTATGCGACTCCGGATGTTCGACAAACGGTTGCTGACCGGATGTTTGCGGGGCTGACAAAAGTAGAAAAAAACACCTCTATTGGCGGTCTGTTATATGGTTTGGGTGATAATTGCCGGGCGTTAGGATTACTAGCCAATACAGCAACAAACGGGACTATGACAGAAACAGGTTATTACGAAATGAGTGACAGGCTGGAACTGATCCGCAAAGACGATACGAAAACAGCAGATTTTATTCGAACGAAATTCGCGATCCCGCATCAGGTAGTAACCATCGACAACTCGTCTGTCCTGATTGTTGATGATGACGGAAGAAGATGGCGACTGCCCCTCGGAAATGATGCCTACAAGCCATTGATAGATAAAGCTCAATTACGTATCTGCCGCGAAGTGGCAACGGAAAGAGACCTCTTCAACTGTATGGGTACTTTCTACGAGCTCCCGGCCGAGAACGCCGACGGATATGCCAAAATACGCCCCGTATCATCACATAATTTCCGTATCAACGACTACGTTTCCTACCGTGGTATGCTGCTACTGACAGGCATAACCCCCGAAGAAGGAAAGGGCAACCCGCATATCATTGTTTCCGACGATAAGCAAGCAGCAGTCTGGGCAGGTGTAATTGATGATCTATGGAAGTTGGGCAAACCGGTAGGGCAGGGTGGTCCGTGGAAGGATACTGTTGTAAAGAAGGGCGAAGCTTCCGATCCTTATCTAATCGCCTTTTACGATAAAAAAGAACTGAATCTATCGCACCACTCTAAACAGAAGGTCATATTCAAAGCCGAAGTAGACCCAACCGGTAATGGCGACTGGATGGAATATCAAACATTTCCGGTCGAACCGGGTGAAAGTTTCAAACACCAATTCCCCACAGACTTTGAAGTTCGTTGGATTCGTTTCACAATAAATATCGATACCCAGGCGACAGCTTGGCTGGAATATAATTAGTTATTCATAGAAAATGAATCTGCTGCAATGATTTCTCCGAAAGAATTGGATTTATACCGGAAATCATTTTCAGAATGGCGGGGTGATTGTTTACCCCACTGTTGTATGGTTTGAAATAATTTTATTGACTAAAATATTTCCCTGCGAATCTTTGTCGTAAATAATGTACCACAATGTATCACTATTGCGACGATAACGGTGCACGTATTTTCCAAAATTCCGATGTTCAATATATTGGGATTGAAAATGATATTTTTCGTGTTCTATTTCATAACATTGGGCAAGAATATCATCGATATAACGTCCTGCAAAAGAGAAAGAAAGTTCAATTTTCCAATGAAGCATACCGGTGAAAATAAGGTCTAAGTCGGCATATACGCGTTTATGAATGTAAACCATGTTTTTCCAGAAGAGCTTTTGCTCTTTTTTTTGCTTCCGTTCTGAACTCTTCCGCCGGAACATAATTTGAAGGAATTGCAGTTGACGGTTTGGGTTGAGTAATATATTCCTGTTGTGGTTCGTTTAGTGTCGGAACCTCAAATGTTACCGTATCGGGAAAGGCTTTGAGATAGTCTATGATTTGCTGCCCTTCAAACGTGCCGGCATCTATTTTCACATTGATTTTCATAAATAAATCTCCTTTCAGTGGCAAAAATACGGCGTTTGCAGTAAAAAAACAAATTGAAGATAAGATTTCTTCCGGGAAGCTTTGAGGAAATTTATAAGTTGTTAAATATAAAATAATGAATGGACTGTCTTGTTTTTATTACATACGGACTTCGAAAATATCTACCTGGCCTATTTTTCGAAGATGAAGCATTTTGCTAAAGTATATGTATTGTCCGACGAGGAGGTAAAAATAAATTCGTTTAGAATTTAAAATATTTTTCCCGGATAGGACGATCTAATAGAGCCGATGCGGCATTGTCGTTAATAAAGTCCTCCTTCTTCGCGTCCCATTGCAGTTTTGTTCCTAATTGGACTGCAATGAGCCCAAGCTGACACATCGAAATCGTGCGATGTGCTGTTTCAAGAGGTTCTTGTGTCGGCTTGTTCTCTTTGATGGATTGCAGAAAGTCTTCTTTGTCTGAAAGTAGATTCTGAAATTTAATTTCGGATGCTCCGGTTTCCGAATGAAGTATATCATCGGAACTTGCCGATAATTTATTCGGGTATTCAATCTCAACCCATCCGCCTGTACCTTCAAAGCGGACGTAGGGACGTTCAATCTTAAAATAAACCTCCACTCCGTTTGCATGTTCGTAACGAAGCTCAAAACGATTCATTGTATTCCACAGCCCTTTGTCAAAATCTCCCGAACCTTCGATTGTCAGCGGACCTGTATATTCCGTATTGTTTCCCCATTGGACAATACCCATAAGGTGAGCTCCCCAGTTAGAGATCATGCCATTACAATAACTGTCGACCCGCATCCATCCGGGACGCCCGTAATCTTTAATCGCATGAACGCGTTTTTCCGTATACGGCGCTTCCCAGGCAGGGCCTAACCAAAAGTCATAATCCAATTCATCCGGTACGGGCATTGTTTGTTGTGGCGGAAGCGCTTCTCCGTTTAATTCCGGAGGAACCGCTACATAGATACGTTGGATTTTTCCGATCCGGCCATTTCGAACCAATTCTACCGCTCTTGCAAATTCAGGAAGCGTTCGGAATTCGCTATCATTCCGCGTAATGACCGGATATTTCTTTAATGTTTCGACTAAACGGTGGCCATGGCTGATGCAGGTTGATATGGGTTTTTCGAGCGACACATGCTTTCCGGCTTTTGCCGCATCTATGGCCATCGGTATGTGCCAATGATCGGGTGTTGAGATCATCACGGCATCCACGTCCTTTAATTGAAGCAGTTCCCGGTAATCGGTATAGGCTTTACATCCATTGTAAGAACCGTTCCTTTGTTTGGAATATCCGTCGTTTACCTGTTTGACTGCATTTTGGAGGCGCCAACTGTCAACGTCGCAGACTGCAACAATTCGTCCGGATTTAGAGTCTAACAATTGTGGAATATTCGGGTTGACCGTTTGTCTCCCGCATCCGATCATCGCAACATTGATGAAATTGGACGGCGCCTTTTTTCCCATTGCAAAGGATGGAATGATGGTGGGTGATGCGATTGTGCTTGTCGCTATCACTGCTGAACGATGTAGAAAATCTCTGCGTGTCATCATACTCGTTATTTTTGTTCTGAAATTTTTATATTTCGAAAATAAATTACACTTCCATGGTCTTGCAACAAGATATAGCTTTCCGGAAGAATACCGAAATTTTCAACATCCTTAAACTTGCTTTTCGCTATTTTTTGTTTGAAATCATCGGATCGCCTGTCGTATTTCAGGATGCACTTGCCGTTTAACCAATGTTCAACTTGTGCTCCGTCGCTTATAATCATACTTTCATTCCATAGACCCAATGGGTTCGGATGATGAACAGCAAAGATAAAAAGGAAAATTGAAATGTACATCACTTTTTCGATAAATTTCGTATATTTTGTAATTGTACAATATACAATATGAAAGATTCGTTTATGGAAGTCTATTTAGCCAGAGATATGAGATGAAAATATGTTTATGCTAACTATTCCCGACAGAGGCCGGGGATGATGGAGTAGTTTGTTAATTTATGTATAATAGGTGTTTGGAGAATGGAATTTTGTAATTATTTATCCGAAAATAGTGTTCCTTTTTTTTATTATTTGTATCTTGTCGCTGTTTTTCAAAAGAGTGTTTGAAATAGAAAAAGTAATCATTATTAAAGTCTAAAACAATGAAAAATTATTCCATGTTGAAATCCTTTCTGTTGTTCGCTTTTGGGGCGGTTTGCCTGAGCTTTTCGGGAAATATGGCAGGAAAGAACAATTCTAAATTTGGTGGTGTGCAGATCGGTACGATTACGTATAGTTTTCGTAGTATGCCCGACCAGTCGCTGGAGGGAATCCTTCGTTATTCCGTTGAGGCAGGCCTGAGCTCTGTGGAACTGATGGGGACGCCGGTCGAACGGTTTGCCGGTATTCCGCAGACGAAAGATGCGGAGGAAATCCGTAGTTGGCGAACTTCTGTGTCTATGGACAAATTTAAGGAAGTAAAGAAAATGTTTAAAAAGAAGGGGGTTAAGATTGATATCCTGAAATTGGGTGATCCCAATTGGTCGGATGAAGAAATTGATTATGCGTTTCGCGCCTGTAAAGCCGTAGGTGCAAAGGGTATTACTATGGAAATATCCGAAAAAACCGCTCAACGTATGGCGCCTTTTGCAAAAAAGTATAAGCTTCCCGTCATTTTGCACAATCATGGGCAACCGGGTCAGCCGGGCTTTGATTTTGATCGGATTTTGGCGCATGGCTCTTATCTGAAACTCAACTTGGATGTGGGGCATTATTTCGGTGCAACGGGTAAAAATCCGGCCGATTTGATCCGGCGTCTTCACAACCGGATTGCCAGCCTCCATATCAAAGATAAAACCGGTCCGGATGCAACACCGAAAGATACCAATCAGCCGTTCGGGCAGGGGCAAACCCCTCTGGCGGAAATCTTGAAACTGATACAAAAAGAAAAGTGGCCGATTACCTGTGATATTGAACTTGAATATGGAATACCTGCAGATTCCGATGCTGTGAAAGAAGTGAAGAAATGTGTTGAGTATTGCAAGGATATTCTTTTGAAATAGTTTTTGTGTTGTATGAAATCAGTAGGAATAATGTTTGTTTTGCTTCTTGGAATTTGGTTTTCCGGAGGTGCACAAACTATTTATGTTTCTCCGTCGGGAAACGATGCCAATGCGGGTACGGCTTCGTATCCGCTGGCTTCTTTGGAAGGGGCGCGTGACAGAATCCGGGAGATGCGCAGGCAAGGCGAAATAAAGGATACGGCGGTTGTGAAGATTTTGGGCGGGACATACTATCTGCAGCAGCCGCTTTTGTTGAATGGCGACGATTGTGCGACTGCCGAAGCGCCCATTGTTTTCAGGGGGGATTGCGAAGACCGGCCGCTTTTCTGCGGAGGTATGCCGGTGGCGCCCTTCGAGGTGATCTCGCCCCGGTTGTGGCGGGCGTATATTCCTGAAACGGTACGCAATGGATTCTCGTTCGAACAGCTTTATGTCAATGGTGAACGGCGTTTTCGGGCGCAAACACCGAATCGGGGTGATTTCTACCGGGTGAAGCAGGTAGAGGAAACGGTTCTCGACACAGCGGGCGTACGCTCGGCTGTTTTCGCTTCGCAAAAGGTGGTGTTTCATGACGCCGACAAACAGTGGCTTAATGATATACAGCCGGGGGAACGAAACGATGCGTTGGTCGTTTTTTATCATAAATGGGACAATACGCGAAAACGGATGATGCACATAAATGTGAAGGATACGGCCGCTTATTTTGTGGGCGAGGCTATGAAGCCCTGGAATATGATTGACGGAGTAAGCCGTTATGTGGTTGAAAATTATGCCAAAGCATTGGATGCGCCGGGTGAATGGTTTCTGAGTCGCGACGGCTACCTGTATTATATTCCTTTGCCGGGTGAAACGCCGGAAAATGTTTCCTGTATAGCGCCTGTAACCGGACAATTTCTGGTGGTTTCCGGCGAAGAAAGCCGGCGGGTAGAGCATATTTATTTTGAAAATCTTCGTTTTGAGGTAGCTTCTTACCGGACGCCCTATTCCGGTAACGAGCCTTCGCAAGCGGCAGCTTCGACGGATGCAACCATTATGCTGGATTATGCAAACCATGTCCGTTTCCTTCACTGCGACATTGCTCATACCGGACTGCACGCGATCTGGTACCGGACAAACTGCTCTTTCGGGCGGGTGGAACATTGTCATCTGTACGACTTGGGTGGCGGAGGTGTGAAAATCGGAACATTGGCGATGCCTTCCGACGATGCGGTTACAAACCATATTGTCGTACATAATAATATCATTCATCATGGCGGCTATGTGTTTCCTTGTGCGGTCGGTGTGATTATTTTTAACGGAAGCGACAATGAGGTAACACACAACGAGATCGCCGATTTTCGTTATTCCGGCGTGTCGGTCGGTTGGGTATGGGGGTATACGCACAGCCCGTCAAAACGCAACAAGATCGATTTCAATCATATCCATCATCTGGGTTGGGGTGAGTTGTGCGATATGGGAGGTGTCTATACGTTGGCTGCTTCCGAAGGCACGACCGTTAATCACAATGTGATCCATCATATCTATTCCTTCAATTATGGAGGGTGGGGCTTGTATACGGATGAGGGTTCGTATGACGTCCGGATGGAACATAATCTTGTGTATAATTGCCGGAATGCCGGATTTCATCAACATTATGGGAAAGAAAACGTGATACGGAATAATATTTTTGCCGGTAATCTGTTGTCGCAAATGCAAGTTACACGCGTAGAAGATCACCGTTCGTTTTCGTTTACGAACAATATCATCTACTACACGAGTGGAATGCTTTACATGAGCATGGGGAAGGATCGCTGGAAAAATGTGAAAGCGCATATTGATTACAATTGTTATTGGAACGCACATGGCGAAACACCTGATTTTGCCGAAATGTCGTTCAACGAATGGCAAAAGCTTGGGCGCGACAAACATTCGCTTATCACCGATCCGCTTTTCGTCGATCCGGAACAATTTGATTTTCGTTTTCGCAACCTGTCGGTAGCCGGAAAAATAAAATTCAAACCGTTCGATTATACAAAAGCCGGCGTTTACGGCAGTGAAGAATGGATGAAGAAAGCGGAACTATCCGGCGAAGTGCTTGAATCCTATGATAAAGCGGTGAAAAAGAACGCCTATAGATGAGTATTCGTGCAATGAATTTATGTCATGAAAAATTATATAAACGTCGTATTTATTTTGCTTTTGATAGTGCCCGCCTGTTCCCGGCAAAAAAAGATGAATTTGTTTGAAAATTCGGATAATGACAAGATTGCGTCTGT
>JAIRSF010000029.1 GCA_031255595.1 Tannerella sp. | reverse complement strand
GAAAGGCGCACATAGTGCGGATTACGCGGAAAAGGTGCGCCGTCGGTACGCAATTCCACTTTTCCGAACACGTTCCAGCCCGTAAAATGGTTGGCCGGAAACTCGAAAGAGCGGTTCTTCACCTTCTCGGCATACAAGCCGCCGTCGGCAGCATAATTGATATCTTCGAAAAACAGTCCGTACATCGTAGGTGCAATGTCTGCGCCGGTTTTTTTCAGGTTGATGTCGAAAACGCTTTGCCCATGGATCGCGGATAACTGACCGTTAACCATGAAAGCGGCGATGATTAATTTGATATGTTTCATAACGTGTTATTTATTATATAGATATTATTATTTTTTTGCCTTACCGGTGAAATGTCAAGTCGCTTAAAATAGGTTATGATACAAAGATATGAAAATTTTGAAAGAGATACAAACCGGTATGAAGTAAAAATAAGACGGGTTTTATTTGTCTTTTTTTCCGTCTTTTCTATCTTTGTAACTTAATTTTGAAAGGGACGGATTGTTCCGGATAAGATAATAAAGGATGTTTCAATATAAAAAAATCGCTGTAAAAGTAGGAAGTAATGTACTGACACGTAGTGACGGAACATTGAACGTGACGCGTATGTCCGCATTGGTAGACCAGATCGCGGAATTGTATCGTAATGGGATTTCGGTCGTGTTGATTTCGTCCGGCGCCGTAGCGTCGGGACGCAGTGAGATTAAGCCGGACAAAAAGCTCGACGCCCTCTCGGCGCGGCAGTTGTATTCGGCCGTCGGGCAGGCCAAACTGATAAACCGCTATTACGAACTCTTTCGTGAGCATCATATTCCATGCGGACAGGTGCTGACAACGAAAGAAAATTTCGGTTCGCGCCGTCATTATTTAAATCAAAAGCATTGCATGGAAGTGATGCTTGAAAACGGCGTGATTCCGATTGTAAACGAAAACGATACCGTATCGGTAACCGAACTGATGTTTACCGATAACGACGAACTGTCGGGCCTGATTGCCGCCATGATGAGTATGGATGCACTTGTTATCCTCAGTAATGTGGATGGAATATACAATGGTAGCCTTTCCGACGAAAAATCGGAAGTGATCAGGGTCATTGCAGATTCCGGATACGATATGTCGTCCTGTATTCAAACCGGGAGATCGCAGTTCGGACGCGGTGGTATGCTGACCAAATACAGTATAGCCCGGAAAGCGGCTGATGAAGGGATTGCCGTAATCATTGCAAACGGTATGCATGATAATATATTACCGGAGATACTTAAAAAAGGCAGTGATGTTGTATGTACACGTTTTTGTCCGTCGTCAAAACCGGTGAGCAACATTAAAAAGTGGATTGCTCATTCCGAAGGCTTTGCAAAGGGCGAAATATATGTGAACGACGGTGCACGCGATGCTCTGCTCCAACCCAAAGCGACAAGTGTTTTGTTTGTTGGGGTGACGCGTATCGAAGGAGATTTTGAAAAAGATGATATCGTTAAGATTCTGGATGAATCGGGCCGGCAGATTGGAATAGGGTGTGCCGGATATAATCGTGATGAAGCGTTCGGGCGCATCGGCAAACGTTCCGGGAAACCGCTTGTTCATTATGATTATCTCTATATCGAAGGATAAATGATAAACAAAAGATTGTGAATTATGGAATATGGGAATAAGATCGAAAGCGCTGCGGCAGCGGTTAAAGCATTGATAAACGTAAGCGACACGCAGATTAATGAGGTACTGAAAGCTGCTGCCGATGCATTATGGGCGGCAAAAGAAGAAGTTCTTGAAGCCAATAAGGAAGACTTGTCGAAAATGAATCCGTCCGACCCGAAGTACGATCGCCTGAAGCTGACGGCAGAGCGTATTGAAGGCATTGCAAACGACATGAGGCAGGTTGCTTTGTTGCCGTCACCGTTGAATAAAGTGTTAAGTGAATTTGTTCGTCCGAATGGTATGACGATCCGGAAGATTTCGGTGCCTTTCGGTGTGATAGGGGTGATATATGAAGCGCGTCCGAATGTCACCTTTGATGTTTTTTCGCTTTGCTTAAAATCCGGGAATGTTTGTTTGCTGAAAGGCGGTTCCGATGCGGATCATTCGAATCGTGTACTGGTCGCTATTATACACAAGGTATTGGAAAAACACAGGATAGATCCGGCCGTATGTACCCTGCTTCCTCCGGGACACGAAGCGACCGTCGCCCTGTTGCAGGCTGTCGGCAAGGTCGACCTGGTGATACCGCGCGGCAGCAGTTCCCTGATAAACTATGTGCGCGAAAATGCCCGGGTACCCGTCATCGAAACGGGAGCCGGCATTTGCCATACCTATTTCGATAAAGACGGTGACAGGGAAAAGGGACGCCGGATTGTGAACAATGCCAAAACGCGTCGCGTGAGTGTCTGCAACGCGCTGGACTGCCTGATCGTGCACCGCGACCGCCTGAATGACCTGCCTTATATTTGCAGCAAACTCGCCGACAGCCGGGTCGTGGTCTACGCCGATGAACCCTCGTTCGACGCCCTGTCCGGGCATTACCCCGCTCCGCTACTGCAACCCTCCACGCCGGAAAGCTACGGTACGGAGTTTCAGGATTATAAGATGAGCATACGAACGGTTCATACCATCCGGGAAGCGTTGGAACATATCGCCCGTTACAGTTCGAAGCATAGCGAGTGTATCCTTACCGAATCGGACGAAACCGCGCGCCTGTTCGAACGGCAGGTCGACGCCGCCTGTGTGTATACGAACGTGTCGACGGCTTTTACCGATGGCGCACAATTCGGGTTCGGAGCCGAAATCGGCATCAGTACGCAAAAAATGCATGCACGTGGCCCTATGGCCTTGCCCGAACTTACTACATATAAATATATGATAACAGGAAACGGGCAGATACGGGATTGATGCACTTTAGAAAGAGTCACTCTCTTAACACCTTCCATACAGCGGCCGGTAATCAATCACTCTATTTTGTCGTTTATATTTGCAAATACAGGAGATTTTTCCGAAATTGCGCTCCATTTTAAAAAAAAGAATATGAGGAATTTTATAAAAGTACAGGATATCGGTGATATCAAACAGGCTGTCCGGGAAGCCATTGAACTGAAAAAAGATCGTTTTCGTCATACCGGGCTTGGGAAAAACAAGACATTGATGATGATATTTTTTAATTCGAGCCTCCGGACGCGCCTGAGTACGCAAAAGGCAGCCATGAATCTAGGTATGAATACGATTGTCCTGGATCTTAATCATGGCGCATGGAAGCTCGAAACCGAACGCGGCGTGATCATGGACGGCGACAGGCCGGAACATATATTGGAAGCCATCCCGGTGATGGGATGTTATTGTGATATAATCGGCGTCCGTTCGTTTGCCCGGTTTGAGAGTAAAGAGGACGATTATCAGGAAGTTATCCTGAATCAATTTATAAAATATTCGGGACGGCCTGTGTTTAGTATGGAAGCCGCTACACGTCATCCGTTACAGAGTTACGCCGACCTGATTACGATTGAAGAATATAAGAAAACGGAACGCCCGAAAGTGGTTCTGACCTGGGCGCCGCATCCGCGTGTGCTTCCGCAGGCTGTTCCCAACAGTTTTGCCGAATGGATGAATGTTACGGATTACGAATTTGTAATCACACATCCCGAAGGGTATGAGTTAGACCCTGCCTTTGTGGGTCGTGCGCGGGTAGAATACGACCAACGGAAAGCGTTTGAAGGCGCCGATTTTATATACGCCAAGAACTGGGCGGTATACAAAGACCCCGATTATGGGCGGGTGCTTAGTACCGATCGCTCCTGGATGGTCGATACGGAGAAAATGGCATTGACGAATAATGCTTATTTTATGCATTGTCTTCCTGTGCGCCGTAATATGATTGTGACGGACGAAGTTATTGAAAGTCGGCAGAGCATTGTTATCCCCGAAGCGGCGAACCGCGAGATCTCGGCGCAGGCCGTATTGAAAAAGATGCTGGAGGGCCTGGCTTAGGCCTCTCCGGGTATGCCTCCTATGGGCGGAATCAGTTCTCCGAACGAATGGTTGTTTCCTCCGTTTTTGGACATATCTTCAAACTTTTGTACGTTCTCCTGAAGTGCAAACAAGAGCCTTTTTGCGTTATCGGGTGTCAGGATGATGCGGCTTTTCACTTTCGCTTTCTCGGTGCCCGGGACGACACGTATGAAATCGAGAATAAATTCCGAAGACGAGTGTGCAATGATCACTAAATTGGAATAGGTGCCCTGTGCAATTTCGTCGGTTAGTTCCACCTGAATCCGGTTTTGTTTTTGATTGTTGTTATCCATAAGTAATGTTATTATTGATTATATCATTTCGGATGACAAAAATACATTTTACTTTTGAAAAAATTTGCCTCCTTCAAAAAAATAGTTAGTTTTGTACTTTGTTTTTGATAAATACAGAATCGTTGGAAATGAAAATAAAAATATTAGGAATCGGTTTATTCCTGTGCGCTTTGGCAACAACGGCGCAAACAAAGGTAGAAAAGGTAATGCCTACGAAAGCTTCGGGAGATGGTGTGACGTATTCCCTGCCCAAGACTTCATTTGTCGTGAATGTGGAGGTTACAAAAGTAACGGTAAAAGCCGGGCCTTATTACCGGTATGCCGAACGTTACCTGGGAGTGAAAGATGTGTCGACGGAAGATCGTGTTTATTATGAGTTGGGAAAGATCACTTTATCCGGTAAGGGAATACCCGATCCCGATCAGACGTATAAGATCGAATTTAAACAAAAGACGGTGGCGCCTTTTGTTTATCTCACTTCCGACGGACTGCTGTGCGCCATCAATGAAGTTTATACTCCCGAAGAGCAGCCGGGAGAAATCAAACCGGAGAAAAACGCTTCTAATGATATACCGCCGGCCTCCTCGGTTTATACGGAAGAATTGTTGATGGCCGGTTCGATACCCAGGCAGGCGGAGGTTGCCGCCAAACAGATCTACCGTTTGCGGGAAAGCCGTACCGATATACTGACCGGCGATGCGGATAACCTCCCCCCGGACGGCGAGGCGATGAAGATTGTTATTTCAAAATTGGAAGATCAGGAAAAGGCGTTGACGAAGCTTTTCACCGGAACGATATCGCGCGAAACGGGTTACTATGACGTTTCCATCATTCCGGATGATGAGTTGGAGCATGAAGTCTTATTCCGTTTTTCATCACAATTAGGCATTCTGGATGATGATGACCTGGGCGGCGAACCTGTTTATTTGAACTTAACGGCGTTGGAACGCGCTCCCGAACTTGATCCGAAAGAAGCGGAAAAGAAAGCCAAATTGCTGAGGGGGGTCGTGTATAATATTCCGGGAAGGGCCCGGGTCGAAATTATACGAAATAATAAAAGCATTTTGAAAAAAGAGCTTCCGGTTGTTCAGTTCGGCACACAGGAGGCATTGGCGCCGGTTATTCTGGAGGATAAAAAAGAACCGGTAAAAGTCGTGTTCTATCCGGAAACAGGTGCAATCAGGCAAATTACTAAATAATTAAATATTAATATTATGTTTAAAAATCATCCTAAAGGATTACTTGGTGCGGCGCTCTCGAACATGGGCGAGCGTTTCGGCTTTTATATTATGATGGCCATCTTGACATTGTTTATTTCTGCAAAGTTCGGCTTGTCGGAAACGACCACCGGATATATTTATTCCGCTTTTTATGCTTCTATTTATTTGCTGGCGCTGGTTGGCGGTTTGATAGCCGATAAGACGAAAAATTATAAGCGGACTATTCTCTACGGTATTATTTTAATGGCGGTCGGATACTTGATTATTGCCGTTCCCACGCCTACCCCTGTGCCGCATATGGCCTTGTATCTGGCAATAACCTGCGCGGGGCTTTTGGTGATATCCTTCGGGAACGGTTTGTTTAAAGGTAATCTGCAGGCGCTCGTCGGACAGATGTATGATAATCCCAAATATGCGGATAAGAGGGACGCCGGTTTTCAGATCTTTTATATGTTTATAAATATCGGGGCGATGTTTGCACCTTTTATTGCGATCGGAGTGCGTAACTGGTGGCTGAAAGTGCATGATTTCGATTATAACGCCTCGCTCCCCGAACTGTGCCATCAATATATTGCACAGGGAAATGCCATGCCGGTGGAATCGCTCGAACGTTTGACGAAATATGCCGGTGACGTTTCGCTGAACGGCACTGCCGTTACCGATCTGACGGCATTTTCCAACAGTTACCTGAATGTTTTTAACGTAGGCTTCCAGTATGCGTTTGCTGCTGCTATTGTGGCGATGCTGATCTCCCTTGTCATTTTTATCGTAAACAAAAAGATCTTCCCGGATCCGGCGAATAAGGCGGTTGCCGCCGCCGGGAAAAACGCTGCCGGCATATCGAAAGAAGAAATCAAAATGAGCGCCCGGGAAGTAAAACAGCGTATTTATGCTTTGTTTGCTGTGTTCGGCGTGGTCATATTTTTCTGGTTGTCCTTTCACCAAAACGGTTATTCGCTTACGTATTTTGCAAGAGATTATGTGAATCTGGATATCATTCATATTGATCTGGGATTCACCAGCATCAAAGGAGCTGAAATATTCCAGAGTGTCAATCCGTTTTTTGTCGTATTTCTCACCCCGTTGATTATGTGGGTATTCGGCGCACTGAACCGACGAAAGAGGGAACCTTCTACGCCGATGAAAATTGCCATCGGTATGGGGATTGCGGCTTTGGCGTATGTTTTCCTGATGGTGTTTTCGTTTGCTTTGCCGGCAAAAGACGCATTGGCGACCATGAGCGCCGACGAGTTGGCCGTTATGCGCGTTACGCCCTGGGTGATGATCGTTTTGTATTTTATTCTTACCGTAGCGGAATTGTTTATATCTCCGCTGGGTCTGGCGTTCGTATCCAAAGTGGCTCCTCTGCATTTGCAGGGATTAATGCAGGGATGCTGGCTGGCGGCGACGGCAATCGGCAATTCGATCCTGTTTATCGGTGGAATCCTGTACACGAACGTGCCGCTGTGGATCTGCTGGCTTGTGTTTGTCGGCGCTACGGGGCTTTCCATGTTTGTCATGCTAAGCATGGTCAGGTGGCTTGAACGGGTCGCAAAATAAGACGTTGTCTATGGAATAAAAAGCGGTTGTATTTTGCGGATTTTCTCAGGAAGAAAGAACCGGATGTCTTTACCTGCGTGAAGGGCTTGCCGGATAAAAGCAGATGATATTTCCAAAAGCGGTGCATCTGCTTTTTTGATGTTTGTGTATTGGGGTGGGATCGTTATTTCGTAGTCTTTCCGGGGGTAGACGATGATTGGAAATTCATTTACCAGCGTTTCGTAATTTTTCCAGCGTGAGATATTGTTCCAGTTGTCCGCACCCATGATCAGGTGAAACGTTTTGTCCGCGAACTGTCTCTGCAATTCTTTTAATGTTGTGATCGTATAGGAGGGACGGGGCAATGTAAATTCAAAATTACTGGCTTTGAACTTGGGATAGCCGTCAAGGGAGGCTTCCAGCAGTTGGAGGCGTTTGTTTTCGTCCAACAGATCGGAGGCTTTCTTCAACGGGTTCTGCGGTGAAACGAGGAACCATAATTCATCCAGGTCGCAAAACTCACAAATCCAGTTTGCCAAAGCCAGATGACCGATGTGAACCGGATTAAAGGATCCCGGAAATATGCCTGTTTTCATTCTTGTTGCCGTTTAATGAATAAAATCCCGGACGATCTGCAAGACTTTGTCCTGTGTCGCCGCAAGCTCGTCGTTTACGATGATCACGTCAAACTCAGGGGCAAAACTTAGTTCATAAGCTGCCTTTTGCAGGCGGTTTTCGATCATTTCGGACGTATCCGTACCGCGTTTTTCAAGTCGCCTGCGCAGTTCGTCGACAGAAGGAGGCTGTATGAAGATCGCTAAGGCGCGGTCGCCGTAGAATGTTTTGATACGGCATCCACCGACCACATCTACGTCAAAAACTACATGTTTTCCGGCTTCGACGATGCGTTCTACCTCGCTTTTCAGCGTACCGTAAAAGTGATCCTTATAGACTTCTTCATATTCCAGGAAATCACCCTTTTCGATGTGCGAACGGAATGTTTCCGGCGTGAGAAAGTAATAATCTACTCCGTTCCGTTCGTTTCCGCGCGGCGCACGGCTTGTGGCCGATATGGAAAATTGCAACGGCAGTCCCTGCTGTAACAAATGCCGTATGACAGAGCTTTTCCCGGAACCGGAAGGCGCCGAAATGATGATCAGTTTTCCTGTTTTCATAATAAATGCGCGATAAGCGTTAAAAGTTCTTCTTGTGGGAAGGGAGGCGTTATTTCGTTCCCCGCGTTCCCCCCCCCTTTACAGTACGTTTAAAATCTGTTCTTTGATTTGTTCCAGTTCGTCTTTCATCAGCACGACGATTTGTTGCATCTCCGCCTGATTGCTTTTGGAACCGAGCGTATTGATTTCACGTCCGATTTCCTGAAGGATAAATCCAAGTTTTTTACCTTGTCCATGACCATGGTTCAGTGTTTCTGTGAAATATTTGAGATGATTGTCCAGCCGGCTTTTTTCCTCGTTGATATCGAGTTTTTCCATGTAATAAATCATTTCCTGTTCGAGGCGGTTGGCGTCAAGCTGGACTTCCGGTATTTTCTGAAGGTTTTCCGTTATGCGGTTTTTGATCTTTTCGACGCGTTCTTTTTCGTACGGTTCGATTTGTTTCAATAGCTCTGATATCTTTTTGATTTTCTGCTCAAACAATTTGAAAAGCATGGTTCCTTCCTGCGTTCTAAATTCGCAGAGCATCCGGATCGCCTGATCCATTGTCCCGGATACGACGTCCCACTCATCTTCGTCGGCTTCCACCATTTCGGTTTTGATGACGTCCGGCAGACGTAGCAGGATCGGAAACCATTCTTCCGGTCGATTCAGGCGCAATGTGTCGGCAATTTCCTCTATCTGGTTTTTGTAACTTTCCAACGCCGAAACATTGATTTTGCTCAGGATATCTTTTCCGATATTTTCTATCGTGATCGCAAACTCGACTTTTCCCCGTTCAAGTTTCCTGAATAAGGCAGACCGTATTTCCATTTCTTTTTCCCGGTAGATGGGAGGAATTCGGATAAAGAGATCCATTTGTTTACTATTGAGGGCCTTAATTTCTATCGTCACTTTTTTTGTTGGCAGTTCGGCTGTTGCTTTTCCGAATCCGGTCATTGATTGAATCATATTACTTCTGATTGATTGAGCGACAAAGATAATGTAAGCCGGTTGAAATACAAAAATATATGACATTCGTCATCATCCCGGTTCCATAACCGTCGCCCTCCGGATCATGGATCGAAAATATCGTTGCTTGTTGAAAATCAATTTTATGAAGCCGGATAGCCGGATTCGTTGCGTTTTGCCGGCTTTTTGAAACGAGACCGATCGTTTTTTTTAAAAAGAAAGGATATGCCGGAAACTCAAGGATCACCGGTAAAATCGTGTGTCCCATGTATATACTTGCATCGTCGCTTGTTGTAACGTTGCATCGTCGCTTGTTGTAACGTT
>JAIRSF010000007.1 GCA_031255595.1 Tannerella sp. | reverse complement strand
CCCGTCCGCCAGGGGAGCGATATAGTTTTTGAAGCGTATTCCTCCCATAAAATCGGAGAACCATTGCCACATCGGGTACCCGTCGAATTCGCCGAGCAGAGTGGCATGATGGAATCCGATCCATCCGCCCAAACCTTCGTCTATGTATTTGGTAAAAGCTTTTTCGGCCTCTTTGCTCCATGTGTACGGCGGGTAATCCAATTGAATGATTACGTCGAATTGCGATAAGAACTCGTCGTTGATTTTATCCGTATTGTTTATTTCCGAAAACTCGAACCGCATTGTCCGGGATTGCTCCCGGAGCCATTTAAGTCCTGCGTCGGTGAATCCTCCGTGTTGCCCGCCCCGTTCGGTCAGTACCAATACCTGAAAAGGTTTGTCCGCATCCGTTCTTGTCCCGGCATTACTGTTGATAAAGGGGACAAGAACAAATGATAATAATAAAAAAAATCGTTTCATAATGTCGCATTTGATACACGGTTTTACCGGTGAGCCGGATTAAACACGAACCATACTCTTTATGATAAGGGAATTTTGTCGATACGTTCCTGATGGCGGCCACCTTCGAACGGGGTGTCAAGATAGGCGTCGACCAATTTTATAACTTCCTCGACGGTTACGAATCTTGCAGGTATGACCAATATGTTCGCTTTGTTGTGGGCGCTTATGAGTTTTGCGATTTCTACGTCCCAGGCCAGGCCTGCACGTATTCCCGGATATTTGTTTAATGTGATGGCCATGCCGTTTCCCGTACCGCACAGGGCGATTCCCGTTTCTATGTCGTTTTTTGTGATCGCATCGCTTAATTTGTGGGCGAAGTCGGGGTAATCGCATCTTTCAACAGAGGTCGTGCCGTAATCAATGTATTGCAAGCCTCTTTTTTCCAGGTGCTTTTTTATCATTTCTTTATATTCGTAACCGGTATGGTCGCAGGCTAATCCTATAGTTGTGCCGGTGAAATTCATAACGAGAACGTATTACCCTTTTATCATTTTCTTTACCAGCGCGTAGACATTCTCTCCGGTGAAGCCCAGCTTATGATCCAGTACCGTATAGGGGGCTGAATAGCCAAAGCCCGGCATGCCATGGATCTCTCCGTTGTCGCCTACGAGTCCGAGTAAAGTTACCGGCAGACCGGACGTGAGTCCGAAGCGTTTGATACCTTTGGGCAGTACGCTTTCCTGATAAGCTGCCGTCTGGTCGCGGAACAATCCTTCGGACGGAACGGATACGATACGGACTTTGATACCGTCTTTTTCCAATTTTTCCGCACCTTCCACCAATGTCGCCACTTCGGAACCGCCGGCCAGCATCACCACGTCGGGGTCGCCTTCGCTGTCGACGACGATATATCCGCCTTTCGTTATCTGTTGCGCTTCCTCACGACGGTTACCACTTGCCGCCGGCAGGTTTTTTATGTTTTGGCGCGACAGGATCAGGGCCGTCGGACGGTCATCCTCTACAGCCGCTTTCCAGGCGTAGATCGTTTCTTCCGCATCGGCCGGACGAAGCACTACGGTAGAGCGTTTGCCGCTGTGGTTTTTCAGGTGTTCGAGCAGGCGGATCTGCGCCTCCTGTTCAACAGGCTGGTGAGTAGGCCCGTCTTCTCCTACGCGGAATGAGTCGTGCGTCCATACGTAGATGACGTGCAGGTTCATCAGTGCGGCTAAGCGTACGGCCGGTTTCATGTAATCGGAGAATACGAAGAACGTACCGCATACCGGTATCACACCGCCATGTAACGCCATGCCGTTCATGATGCAGGCCATGGTCAGCTCGCTGACGCCCATCTGGAGGAACTGTCCGGAGAAATCGCCTTTTTGGAAGGCTTTCGTATGTTTGAGGAAGCCGTCCGTTTTGTCGGAGTTGCTGAGGTCTGCCGACGCCACAATCATGTTCTCTACGTTCCGGGCATATATCCCAAGCATGGTTGCGGAGGCTGCGCGTGTTGCGATGTTTTCTTTCATCTCAACGGACGAGTAATCTATTTGGGCCGTCGTCTTACCGTTTAAGAACGAATCTAATTTTGCGGCCGACGCCGGGTTGTTTCTGCGGAACGTTTCTTCTTCCTTCAGCATGTCCTGCGCCCATTTCTGCAATTCCTTTTGGCGTTCGGCATAGAGTTTTTCCACTTCCGGGAACAGGGTGAACGGTTTTTCCGGGTCGCCGCCGAGGTTTTTGACGGTCGCACCGAAGTCGGCGCCTGCGGCGGATAAGGGCTGTCCATGCGTCGATACCGTATTTTCGTAACTGTTACCTTCGGCGTCGACGGCACCTTTGGCCATCGTTGTTTTTCCGATGATGATCGTCGGGCGTTCCTTTTCGGCGATGGCAACGTTCAGCGCCTTGCGGATCTCATCGACGGAGCTACCGTTGACGGAGATGACATTCCAATGCCATGCTGCGTATTTTGCCGCAATATCTTCGCTGTTCACTTCGTCTACCCGGGTCGATAACTGTATGTTATTGGCGTCGTAGTACATGATGAGATTATTTAATCCGAGGTGTCCCGCTATGCGGCCGACGCCCTGCGAAACTTCCTCCTGGACGCCTCCGTCGGAGATGTAGATATATGTTTTATGCGCCATCCATTCGCCAAAGCGCGCAACCATAAAACGTTCGGCTATGGCGGCGCCGAGGCCCATCGCATGGCCCTGTCCGAGCGGGCCGGATGTGTTTTCTATTCCATGCATCAGATCCACTTCGGGGTGTCCCGGCGTATGGCTTCCCCACTGGCGGAAACTCTCCAACTCTTTCAGCGGCATCCTGCCGGATAAAGCAAGGACGGAGTATAACATCGGCGACATGTGTCCCGGGTCAAGGAAGAAACGGTCGCGATATGGATAATCCGGCATATCCGGGTTGTAATGCAGAAACTCGGCATAAAGTACGTTAATAAAATCCGCTCCGCCCATGGAACCTCCCGGGTGGCCGGATTTGGCTTTCTCTACCATCGAAGCGGCAAGAATACGGATATTATCGGCCGCTTTGTTCATGATTTTTACATCGTTCATATTTTGTTCATTTTTAATAATTAGTTCTTTTTCAGTAAGCTATTCCATCCCATCTTCGGGAGCGGACGTTTCTTTGCGTATGTCGACGCTTAGTTACAGTTTTCCTTTATCAGTTTGTCGACTACCGGGTCGCCCAATTCTTTGGCTTTTTCCAGGTGAGGGCAAGCTTCCGCCTTTTTCTCCTGACGGATCAGGCAAATACCCAACAAACGGTAGGCGGGAGCAAAGTCCGGTTGCAGTTCGATCGCTTTTTCCGCGCTGGCCTGCGCCTTTCCGGCATCCTTCAACCGCAGGAACACAGATGCTTTTTCCGCATGATAAACGGCATTTCCGGGATTTCCCGCAATGGCCATGTCAATATCTTTCAAGGCTCCTTCAAAATCGTTGGTGCGAAATTTCGCCTGTTCCCGGTAATAATAGAAACCGTCGTTCACGTATCCTCTCGTTAACCGGTAATAGGTGTCATAGTCTTTTACAGCCTGCTCATAGAGGCCCACCTGCATTTTCAGGTCGACGCTCTCCAACAGGTAGGCGGCCGCTTCGCTTTCCGGGCTTTTGACAAAGGCGCTGTCTAACATCGTTATGATTTCCATCAGGTTGGAGCCGGGTATCTGTTCTTTGCTTTTCGCCGCGAGATACCACGACGAAGCGGAAGCCGAAGAACTTTGATTGATAATGGAATAGGAGGTGTATGCCTTTTCATAGTCGCGGTTGTAGAAGGCTATGTCGCCTTCCAGATGGCGATAGGCCGGGTGATCTTCTGCGGCAATCGCTTTTTCGAGGTAATTCGATGCGGTTTCGATGTTCCAGTTTTTGTAGTGAAGCGTACTGTCGTCCGTCACCACGCCAAAGATCAATTTGGCCCTGTCATAGTTTGCTTCCGCTTTATTTTTCGTCAGCTTTTCCGCCTTATCCAAATCCTCCCATGCCAGATCCAGCATTTGTAACTGTTCATTTTCCGCAGCCGACAGTTCTTTGCGATGATAAGCATAATGTGATGCACGACTTACATATCCCTCCGTCGTATTGGGGAAAGTTGAAACAAAATCGTTCAATGTTTCCAGATATGTCGGGGCGTCTTGCTGTGAAGCATATAACAACAGCGAAATCTGAGCTTCGTCGACAGACGGTACCCATGCTTTGCGAATACCTATTTCCGAATAAGTATGTTTCAACATATCCATTGAAGCGACGTTCAGGCTTTTTATATATTCCACAGAAATGCCGTACGTCTTACCTTTCCCCGCTGCATCGGCCTGTGTCAGGGCAAACACTTCCCCGTTTTCATTTAATAACGGAAAACTTTCCTGCGATTTGGGAAGGGGCTTTTCCATTTTGTAGTAGTTGTATGTGTTTTTCACTTTCGTGATTTCGGATATGGCGGTTTGCGACAATGCTTTTTCTTCTTTGGAAGGAGGTATAAAAACGATGGCGTTCAGCACCGGGTCTGCGGCTGCAACCGTCAGGAAAGGCGCTTTTTTCTTTACGGAAACTTTGAAGCGGATGACTCCGTACAAATCGTCTGCTCCCAGTATCTGGGTCACCTGGAATTTTTCACCATCCGCAGTCGTAACAACCGCCTTCTCTACATTCCCGAACAGGTCGTATGAAGATACGGCTTCTCCGTTTTCATGAATAAAAAAGCCGTTACCGCTTTTGGAGATACCGTCTTTCGTTACGGTTTCGATTGTGATGATGGCTTTACGCACTTTTTCCAACCACTTGGGCGCTTTTTGTGCACAGACGGTCGTTACCAGAAAAGTCGTCAATATAAAAATAAATGTTTTTCTCATGATGCCGGTTTTGAAATACAGGGGGCAAAAGTAATAAAAAATCCCGAAACAAATGCGTGTATCGGGATTTTCTTTGTCTGAGCAACCTATTTCAGTTCCAATGTAACGATCGATTTGGCGGGCATTTTTATTTGCATCATGCCGTTCGTTATCTTCACATCCCCGAATTTCGCCGGGACTACGGTTTGGGGCTTTTCAAACGTGTTGTGATCTGTGAGGTTGGGGGAAGTCAGGATCGTTCCGTTCACTACTTTCCCGATTTTCAGTCCCGCGACGTCGACCGATACGGTTTGCATATGATCGGCGTCGATATTGGATACGGAAAGATGTATCAAACCGTTTCTGTCTTTCGATGCGGTGGCGCTCAGCATCGGTATCGTACGGTTGTCGCGCACGTCCGTTTGGTCGCAGACCAAGCTAAGGGGCAACGATAAGGCGTCCTGATGCACTTTATACATATTAAATACGTGATAGGTCGGCGTCAGTGCCATCTCTCCCCTGTCGTTTGTGAGGATCATGGCTTGCAGGACATTTACGATCTGCGCAATGTTCGCCATCTTTACGCGCGACACATATTTGTGGAATATGTCGAATGTAAGGCTTGCGATAAATGCGTCGCGAAGCGTATTCTGCTGGTAAAGATGTCCGCGCACCGTACCCGGTTCTTCGTCCCACCAGGTGCCCCACTCATCGACCAGCAGGTCGATGTGTTTCTCCCGGTCGTACCGATCCATGATCTCACTGTGCCTTTTTATCACCTGCTCAATTTCCAGACATTTCCCGACCGTCCAATAAAAATCATCTTTGTCGAACACCGTTGCCGCGCCTTTGCTTCCATGCCAGCCTTTCACCGTGTAGTAATGCAGTGAAACGCCATGCATGCGTTTGCCGATATTCCTCATCAACACATCCGTCCAGTTATAGTCATAATCGGAAGCTCCGCTTGCAACCTTATACAGCCTGTTGTCGCCGAAATTGCGACAGTACACAGCATAACGGCGGTAGAGATCGGCATAGTATTCGGGTCGCATGTCGCCTCCGCACCCCCAGCTTTCGTTGCCTACGCCGAGGTATTTTACCTTCCAGGCTTTGTCGCGCCCGTTCCGGCGACGCAGATTGGCCATGGGACTGTCGCCGTCGGACGTCATATATTCCACCCATTTGGCCAATTCTTCTACCGTTCCGCTACCTATGTTACCGCTTATGTAGGGTTCGCAACCGAGCTGTTCGCACAGGTTCAGAAATTCGTGCGTACCGAAACTGTTGTCTTCGATCGTACCGCCCCAATTGTTATTTACCATTTTTGGGCGCTTGTCCTTTGGGCCGATGCCGTCCATCCAGTGATATTCATCGGCAAAGCATCCTCCCGGCCAGCGCAGGACAGGGATCTTCAATTCTTTCAGCGCGTTCAACACATCCGTACGATATCCGTCCGTATTCGGGATATTTGAATCTTCACCAACCCATAACCCGCCGTAAATACAACTCCCCAGATGTTCCGCAAAATGCCCGTAGATCTCTTTCGGTATCGTATCTTTCGCCTGTTCGGGATAAATCTTTATCGTCGCATTGTTCTGTGCCGCCAAAGCTCCCGGCAATAAAACCACGATCGCCCCCCAAAACACCGCTACCGTCAACCTTAATCCATGCATATTCATAATCGTTCGTTATAAAAGTAATTAAATGATTGAAAAAGAGTAAAATAAATTAGTTTTAAATTAGATATATTGCTGATTGTCGTATCTTTATCGTTTATTCCACAAACGCAAAGAATATGACAACCAACAACGTTCCAAGCATTAAATAATTTATTATAAACGCATTAAAATGCGATTCGTTTTCAACCTCAAAAAGGACGGGAAAATAACTTATTGTAAATGTCCTTCTGTGCTTTTTGTGCATCAAAGGTAAAATAATTTTTTTACAATTATCGCGGTTTTCCACATTTTGCGAACAATTTTTCAGATTTTTTTTTTCTCCGTCCGGCGGAAGGCTTCTGCCTTCGCCGGACGAAAAACAGGTCTTCGGACATACTGCAATGCGAAACTCTGTCGGTAAAAAATGCGCTCATTCACGTCTGCTTTGTTCCATTACAAACATGGACGCTTGCTTTTGACGCGGCGCAACGTAGATACTACATCGAGCCGGGAAAAAATCATGCGGCATTTCTATTTGCCAAATAAGTAAGTGAGGGTAAGAGCCAAGCCGCTGTTTTTTGCAGAATAATATTCCGAGGGATCAATATCGATAATGCCGATATTGTATCCCAGAGCTGCCTGGATATTCCCAAACTGGAGGCCGGCACCAACTCCAACACCAAAATCAAGGGCTTTGTAGTCGGCGTCGTCGCCACCACCCATTGTAATATCTTCTCCTTCATATTTTCCACCTAACCCGTACCCCAGGTAGGGGCCAGCTTGAAGCAACAATTTCATCTTACCCAAATCCAATTTATACTGGGCATTGATGGGTAACTGAAGATAATAGAGATTTTCCGTTTCTCCGGAATCTTTAATGGCACACCCTTGTGTGGCAAACACAAGAGCGGGCTGAATGGCAAACGATTCACCGAATGAATAATCGCCCACCGCACCAATTTGGAAACCCGGTTTAAACTTTGTGTCTGAGCGAATTAAGGAACCGGACTCTTGGTCAAAAGAGAGATTCGTCAGATTAAACCCCGCACGTACGCCGAATTTGAATTGCGCCTGTGCACTTCCTACCGTCAAAATAGCGACTGCTATTACTACTAAAACTTTTCTTAACATAACACTAATAATTTAAATTAAACATATAATTAAATGGTACTTTTTCAATTCGGACGAAAAACAGTACTGCTATTTTCCGACCTTCCTTAAACTGATTTTAAATATTAAATTCAATACCACAAAATTAGTGTTATTCACTCGTTCTATATACCCCCTTTGTGGGGCATTTCCGAAGTATCACTTTTTTTCCTCAAAATCAACGACACAATAGATTTAAATCCCTGTATAGCTGCGAAAAACGCAAAATTTGACAACATCGGATTCTGCCTGCGTAGAGATTATTCATCCCTTCCCTCAATCCACTGTTCCGTAAACTCACCGAGCCTTTTGTACTTTTCATAGATAGAGCGGTATGCTTCCACGTTTTCTTTGATCGGAACATATTCCTTATCGAAACCGGAACCCATGGCTTTTTGTGCATCCTCTACCTTGTCGTAGATACCGGCGGCGGTTGCTGCAAACATTGCCGCTCCGAGAGCGCATGCCTGGTCTGTCTTGCATACCTTGATCGGCATATCCAATACATCGCTTAACGTTTGCATCACAAAGGGCGATTTTAAGGCTATACCTCCGATACCGATCACATTGTCAATGCGTATACCTTCGCCGATGAAGCGTTCTACGATCGCACGCGAACCGAAAGCCGTTGCCTCTACGAGTGCCCGGAAGATGCGCGGGGCCGTACTTCCCAGCGTAAGACCGTCGATCGTTCCCGTAAGCAGTTGATTGGCGTCCGGCGTCCGGCGTCCGTTCATCCAGTCCGTAGCGATGATTGTACTTTCGCTTACCGGTATCTTTTTCGCTTCTTCCGCAAGGACGGGAATAATCCGGCCCGTTATCTCCTCGATAAGCCGCGTTTTTGTTTCCGCATCGATGACGGCGCTTTCCGATAAAATCTTTTTCAGGGGAAATTCAAGCACACGTTTAAACCAGGCATAGATATCTCCGAAACCCGATTGTCCGGCTTCAAGCCCGATCATTCCGGGTATGACGGAGCCATCCACCTGCCCGCATATACCCGGGATCAGTTTGTTTCCGATCTCCTCATAACCGGCAACCATCACATCGCAGGTTGAAGTTCCGATGATACGTACAAGCGTATGCGGCGTTATTCCTGCGCCGACGGCGCCCATGTGACAATCGAAAGCGCCTCCGGCCACGATGACGCCGGTATGAAGTCCAAGCCGTAAAGCCCATTCGGGAGAAAGTTTTCCGACCGGCTTATCGGCTGTTTCCGTTTTCTCAAACAAACGGTCGCGAAATCCCTTCAGTAACGGATCCAGTTCGGTCAGGAACGCTTCGCCGGGTAACCCTCCCCAACTTTCGTGCCACATCGCTTTATGCCCGTTGGCGCACCGGCTACGGATCATGTCTTTTGAAGACTTCACGCCCGTTATTAGCGCCGGCAACCATTCGCAATATTCGACAATGGAATATGCTTTTTCGCGAACAGCCCTGTCTTCGCGCAGGACATGCAGCGCCTTCGACCAAAACCATTCCGAAGAATAAATGCCGCCTTCGTAAGATGAGTAGTCGGGATCCCAGGCCTTACACAATTTGTTTATCTCCGCCGCCTCTTTAACGGCCGTATGGTCTTTCCACAAAATAAACATAGCGTTCGGGTTTTCCGCAAATTCGGGCAATAATGCCAGCGGGGTACCTGTGGCGTCGGTAAACGCGGGCGTACTGCCCGTTGTGTCGAAAGCAATGCCGGCCACCCGTTCCGCCGTTCCCGGCGGACATTGCGCCAATGCCTCTTTGACGGTAGCCTCCAGCACGTCGATATAATCCTGCGGATGTTGGCGATACCGGTTGATGGAAGGATCACAATATTTTCCTTCCGACCAACGCGGATAATTTTTTACCGACGAAGCCAGGATCTTGCCGTTTTCCGCATCGACGATCAATGCGCGGGCGGAATCGCTTCCGTAATCAAGTCCAATTACAAATTTCATAGTAGTTATATTTTCAGGAATTATCAATCAGGGTAACATTTTGCTTACGATAACGCTTTGTTGAGCATATAATAAATCTCATTCATCCGCATCTCCTTTTTGAACGCCGGCAGGGTCGTATTTTCGTCGATTACCAGCAGTTCGATACCGGCTATTTCGGCATAATCTTCCAGATATTCTACCGTAAGATCGTAGGAGAAACTCGTATGATGTGTTCCTCCGGCAAGTATCCAGGCGCCTGCTCCGATCTCGAAGTTCGGACGCGGAATCCATAAAGCCGATGCAACGGGCAATTTAGGTAACGGTTTCGGTTCGATGCAATCCACTTTGTTCACGATCATACGGAAGCGGTTTCCCATATCCACAATCGTTGCGGCAATGCCCGGGCCTGTCTTACTTGTAAAAATAAGGCGTGCCGGATCGTTTTTACCTCCGATACCCAGGGCGAAAACGTCCATTTTCGGTTTCTTTTCCGCGGCGATCAGCGGGCACACCTCCAGCATATGCGCCTGTAGGATAGAACTTCTTTCTTCCGCAAAATTGAGCGTATAATCTTCCAGGAAAGAGCATCCCTTGGGCATACCCCAGCTCATAAACCACATCGTACGATACAGCGCAGCCGTCTTCCAATCGCCTTCGGCCCCGAATCCGTAACCTTCGGCCATCAATCGTTGAGAGGCCAATCCCGGTATCTGGTCTATATTTTCCAGATCGTCGAAATTCGTCGTGAAAGCTTTCGCTCCTTTAGCTTTCAGCAATTTACGCAAAGCGATTTCGATGCGCGCCGCTTTTTCCACCTGCCCGCGTTTTTCTCCGCCCGCCTTACATGCGGGAGAAAATTCATATTGACTTTCATACGTTTCCATCATTTCCGCGATCTCCGTCCGGGTGACCTTTTCCTGTATGGCCGTCAATTCGGCTATCGGGCAGTAATCCACATGGTATCCTAATTGCATTTCCGCATCCACTTTATCTCCATCCGTTACGGCCACGTTGTTCATCTGATCTCCAAGACGAATGATAAGCAGATCCTGTGAATCGGCCCATGCCGCCGCAACGCGCATCCACACAGCTATTTTTTCCTGAGTCCCCTTGTCGCTCCAGTGTCCGACCACAATTTTGCGCGGTTTACGCATGCGTGCTGTGATATGGCCAAACTCACGATCTCCATGAGCCGATTGATTGAGATTCATAAAATCCATATCCATCGTATCCCAGGGTATCTCCTTATTGAATTGTGTATGAAAATGCAACAGCGGTTTGCGAAACTCCTGCAATCCATGAATCCACATCTTGGCGGGAGAAAAAGTATGCATCCAGGTGATGACCCCAATACATTTATCGTCGATATTCGCCTTTTTGAATGTATCGGTCACTTCGCGTGACGAGTTTACCGTCCCCTTGTATACTACTTTTACCGGAAGATTCCCGGAATCGTTAAGACCTTTTACCATTTCAATCGAGTGGCCGTCTACCGCTTTTACCGCGTCGCCACCGTACAGAAGCTGCGCTCCCGTAATAAACCATACTTC
>JAIRSF010000276.1 GCA_031255595.1 Tannerella sp. | reverse complement strand
GAGAACCGGAAGTACCCGATAGAATTGAAGATCCGCTACGGCGACAAATATCTGGAAGAAGGCCTCGAACAGACCGCCCGCTACATGGATCTGCACTGCTGCAACGAAGGCTGGCTGGTTGTCTTCGACCGTCGCCCGGTCGTTGGTTGGGAGGATAAACTTTATATGCGCAAAGAAACGGTGAACGGTAAAACGGTTACCATCGTGGGCGTGTGATTGCAATTCTCGTTTTATTCCCTGTCTGATCGTTGAAATAGCCACATTTTTACAGTTTCAGAATGTGTGAGAATATTATAATAATTCAGGTTGAACGTAATAGGGGAAGGTGCGGATTTTTTCGATTCGTCCGGTCTGAATGGTCTGTTATTTGCGCGGATTAATGATTTTAAAATCATTTTGTATAATATTTGTATCATTTTGAGAATGTTTATTTAGGCAATCAGGCATTATCTTTGAGGCCTATAAATTTATTGCCTATTAAAAACATGATTATGATTTCTGCTCGTTATAAATATCTGTGCAATTTGGAATTAATTAACATAAATATGTTGGTTAATCGGGTATATTTATTAGAGAGAGAGAGAGAGAGAGAGAGAGAGAGAGAGAGAGAGAGAGACGCAGGCGTATATAAAAAAAAAACCTTTTATTCCTTTATTTATTTTCGTGATATGTTTCACATATTGCGAAAGAGTGTATTATGCATATCTTCTATAAATATGCGGTCAAAGAGTAATGATTGTTCTCCCGGAATAAGCAATAACAATATCCCCTATATAATCTTCACAAAACAACATATTAATAATCTAAAAATCGATTGCCTATGGGTATGAAAAAATCTTGAAAAATCATGTGGTACTAATTGTATCATGTAACGGATAAATTCCGGATTATTTTGAATCTTAGATGTAAAACTTTAATTTATGACATTAGTTATGAAAAAAATGCGAAAATGCAAAACGAAAAAAAGATGTTATGGATTTCTACCGTCAATAAAGTTATTCGTACTTTTATTGGCTGTTTCGTTTGGGGTTTGCAGAGCCGAAAATTCTCACCCCAAAGAAATCCGGTTAACAGGAAATGAAACTGTAACGGTTTCCGATGTTCAAGGAATGAACCAGTCAAGGAAAACGGTCAAAGGCGTTATTAAGGACGAATTCGGAGATATTGTAGCGGGAGCTGCCGTAACCGTTGAAGGCAGTACCAGGGGAGTAACAACGGATATTGACGGGAGTTACTCTATTGAGGTCGGCAGCGACGAAAAACTTGTAATTTCCTATATTGGATTGGAGTCCCAAACCATATTGGTGGGCAATCAAACGGTTATTAATGTGGAACTCAAAGAAAAGACCAGCGAGCTGGATGAGGTGACGGTCGTGGCATTTGCAAAACAGAAGAAAGAAAGTGTGATCGCTTCGGTTACCACAGTAAACCCGTCGGATTTGAAAGTCCCTACCAGCAACCTGACCACCGCTTTGGCAGGACGTATGGCGGGACTGATTGCCTATCAGCGTAGCGGTGAGCCGGGACGCGACAATGCGCAGTTTTTCATACGTGGCGTCACCACTTTCGGTTATAAGAAAGACCCGCTGATTCTGATTGATAACAACGAATCTTCATCCGAAGACTTGTCGCGTATGCAACCCGACGACATCGCAAGTTTTTCGATTATGAAAGACGCTGCGGCGACTGCACTCTACGGATCGCGTGGTGCTAACGGAGTGATCCTGGTAACGACCAAGGAAGGCGTCGAAGGCAGAGCCAGAGTAAACGTGCGCTATGAGGAGGCTATATCACGTCCAACGAGTATGGTAAAACTGGCAGACCCCATCACGTACATGAAACTGCACAACGAAGCCGTACAGACGCGCAACCCGTTGGGATTGCGTCCTTATTCGCAAAACAAAATCGATAATACCATCGCCGGGGGAAATCCTTACGTATATCCGGCCAATGACTGGTATGACCTTCTGTTTAAGGATTATACGCAGAACCACCGCCTCAATTTCAGCGTAGCGGGAGGAGGTACGGTCGCGCGATATTATATAGCCGGTAGTTTGATTAATGATAACGGACTGTTGAAAGTGAACGGAAAGAACAATTTCAATAACAATGTTAGCCTGAACCGTTACATGTTGCGCTCTAACGTGAACATCAACATTACCAAAACAACCGAAGCCATTGTGCGCCTGCATGGGGAATTTGACGATTATACCGGTCCGATGTTCGGAGGTACGGATATGTTCAACCGCGTAATGCTTTCGAATCCGGTATTATTCCCGGCCTATTACCCTCCGGACAAGGATAATATTTACACGCAGCATGTCCTGTACGGGAACTCAGGGCCTTCTTACACCTATCTTAATCCGTATGCGGATATGACGCGGGGTTACATGAATCAGTCCGTTTCGCAGATGTCCGCTCAGTTTGAGATGAAGCAAAAGCTGGATTTCATTACGGAGGGGTTGGAACTGCGAGGCCTGTTCAACACGACCCGGTATGCGAGCTTCGACGTGTCGCGGTTCTACAATCCGTTTTTCTACGAAGTAGGCAGTTATAACAAAAAGACGGACGAATACAAGCTGACGGCGCTGAACGAACAGTATGCAACGGAATACCTGAGGTATATGGAAGGCGAGAAAAAAATAACGGCGACCACTTATTTCGAAGCGGCGCTGAACTGGATGCGGGCATTTAATGAAGACCACACGTTCAGTGGACTGCTGGTTTACACGATGCGAAACCAGTTGAACTCGAACGCCGGCGACCTGCAAAAATCGCTTCCCTACCGAAACATCAGCCTGGCCGGACGTGCAACGTATGCCTACGCTTCAAGGTATTTTTTGGAGTTTAACTTCGGATACAACGGGTCGGAGCGGTTCGCCAAAAAAGAACGCTTCGGATTCTTCCCCTCGATTGGCGGCGGATGGTATGTTTCCAACGAAAATTTCTGGGGCGATCTGGCTGAAACGGTGAGCAAACTCAAATTAAAAGCCACTTACGGTATAGTAGGTAACGACGCGATCGGCGACGAAAACGACCGGTTCTTCTATCTTTCGAATGTTTCCATGGACAACACGAGTTTCTCATCGGCGTTCGGAACGTATGGGAACAGCCGCACGACTTCCGCCAGCTACTCTCCCGGTATTTCCATTTCGCGCTACCCGAACGAAGACATAACCTGGGAAACGGCAACAAAACTTAACCTGGGATTCGAAGTGGAGTTGTTGAAAAAGCTTGAGATACAGGCGGATTTTTTCACCGAATCGCGCAAAAATATCCTGATGGATCGCGCCTCCATTCCCACAACCATGGGATTGCAGGCCAATGTCCGGGCGAATGTCGGTGAAGCTGCAAGTAAAGGAACAGATATATCCCTGACCTACAACCATTCCATCTCAAAAGACCTTTGGTTCCAGGGATTGGCTAACTTCACGTATGCCACCAGCGAATTCAGTGTTTATGAGGAGCCGGATTATACGGACACACCTTGGAAGTCGCACGTGGGATATTCGTTGAACCAGACTTGGGGATATGTGGCCGAACGCCTCTTTGTGGATGAAGATGAAGTTCGCAATTCGCCCGAACAGTTTGGCAACTACAAGGCGGGAGATATCAAGTACCGGGACATCAATGGGGATGGAAAGATAACGGAACTGGATCAGGTTCCGATCGGATATCCGACAAGCCCTGAAATTGTCTATGGATTCGGACTGTCGACCGGATGGAAAAACTTTGATTTTTCGTTCTTCTTCCAGGGCCTTGCCCGCGAATCGTTCCAGATTGCATTAGATAACCAATATGAAATGGATAACGACGGCCTGTTTTACAAATTGAAATCTATCGGAACAACGCCCTTTATCTACGGATCTTCGGCATTGCTGGACGCATACGCCAAAGACCATTGGTCGGAGGACAACCGGAATATCTATGCCATATGGCCCCGTCTTTCCGACGAATATGTGGAGAACAACATGAAATCGTCTACCTGGTGGATGCGCGACGGTTCGTTTCTGCGGCTCAAATCTGTGGAAATAGGCTACAGTTTGCCGCAAAATGTAGCATCAAGACTCTATATGAGCGGCCTCCGTATATACTTCAGCGCTACAAATTTGCTTACTTTCAGCAAATTCAAAATGTGGGATCCCGAAATGGGCGGAAGCGGTTTGGGCTATCCGGTTCAAAGGGTTAGTAATTTTGGTGTTCAATTATCATTTTAAATGGAAAAGTGTATGAAAACAATCTATAAAATAATAACATTCGTGATGCTGGTTTCGCTGAGCGGCTGCGATTACCTCGACGTCGTCCCCGACAATGTGGCGACTATCGACTATGCGTTCCGTAATCGCACGCAGGCTAGGAAATATCTGTTTACCTGTTACAGCTACCGTCCGCAGATCGGCGACCTGAATAACGACCCTGCCATGTGCGGAGCTGATGAAAACTGGCAGTTCTATCCCGTCAGCAATGTCTTCGGGACTTATACAAGCGCCTACATCGGCAGAGGGTATCAAAACAGTAACGACCCGTATCTTAATACCTGGGACGGCGCTCGTGGCCCCAAGGGGTTGTGGCGAGGTATCCGCGACTGCAATATCTTCCTCGACAACATCAACCAAGTAATGGATATACAGGAATATGAAAGAAGACGATGGATAGGCGAAGTGAAATTTCTGAAAGCCTACTACCACTATTATCTTTTAAAATGTTACGGCCCCATACCGATTGCAGACATCAGCCTGCCTATTTCGGCGGGAGTGAGCGACGTGCGTGTGTATCGCGAACCGGTGGACAAGGTAGTGGAATACATTTCCAACCTGATAATGGAAGCAGTTGAAGACCTGCCCAATGCCGCCGATGTGATCGAAGGCACCGAAGCCGGCCGGGTAGATAAACTTGCCGCCATGAGCATACGCGCCCAGTTGTTGCTTTTCGCAGCAAGTCCGCTTTTCAATGGAAATGTGGACTACAAGTCGATGGTAGACGACCGCGGCGAACAGTTGTTTAACCAGACTTACGACGCCAATAAATGGAAGATTGCCGCCGACGCCTGTAAGGAAGTCATTGATTTGTGCCATGTTCAGCATAAAGAATTATTTGATATCGTGGATCCGATGGTATCGAATGCACCCCCGCAACTACAGCTTCAAACAACGTACCGCGAAGCGATATGCGACCGGTGGAACAAGGAGCTGATATGGGGCAATACGAACAACGACTACAATACGATTTCGCGTTCGTCACATCCCAGAATCGTACGCCTGGCGTTTACGGTTCTGAATGACATCAATTCACAATGGGGCCCCACATTGAAAACGGTAGAACAGTATTATTCATCCAATGGCGTCCCGATTGAAGAAGACAAGGAATGGCAGCAGGAAGGATGGTATGAACAACGTTATGAGGTACGCAACGAACCTTCGTCGGGCGATGAAATTTATTATGTGAAAGAAGGCCAGCGAACCGTCTACCTGCACTATAATCGTGAACCCCGTTTCTATGCAAGTATCGGCTTCGACAGGGGCATTTATTACGGCAGCGGATATTTCGATTTTCCCGCCAATGTGAAGCATTGCGAGTTTTTCAACCTCGAATATTCGGGTTATCAGGGCGGTTCCCAGTATTCGCCTACCGGTTATGCCGCCAAGAAAATGCACAGTTTCAAATGTGTGGTCGAACCAAACGCCACGAGTGTGGAATATTATCCTTTCCCTATCCTGCGTTTGGCGGATCTCTACCTGATGTATGCCGAAGCGCTTAACGAAGTTTCGGGCCCGAGCGATGAGATTTTCCTTTACCTCGACCGTATCAGGGCGCGCGCCGGGCTGAAAGGCGTGAGAGAATCATGGGCAAACTACTCGAACAACCCCAACAAGCCCAATTCACAGGACGGTTTGCGTGAAATCATCCACCGCGAACGCACCATTGAGTTGGCGATGGAAGGTAAACGTTTCTGGGATCTGCGCCGTTGGAAAAAGATAAACGAGTTGAATGACCAACCGAAGGGATGGAATGTGCAGGCTGAAACACGCGAAGATTTCTACCGGGTAATTGATGTAGCGCGTGTGCCTGTGAGATTCACCGTCAGAGATTATTTCTGGCCTATCAGGGAATCCAACATTGTGGTCAATAGAAATCTGATACAGAATTACGGATGGTAGCGGGTAGTTGAAAGTTAATTTAATAATTACGGATATGAAGACAAATATTATGAAGTATATAAAAATTTGCATCATTATGATTGCTGTGGGCGTATGGAATGCCTGCGGCGAAGAGGAACCGATTGGGCAGCAGCCTGTCGACCAGGTTCCACCGAAACCGGTGACCGATGTGAAAGTGCAAAATGTAGCGGGAGGCGCTATATTGACCTATATGCTGCCCGACGACGAAGACCTGCTGTATGTGAAGGCGGTGTACGAGCGTAACGGGGAGACCTGCGAAAGCCGGACTTCACTCTACAAAGACAGTTTGAAAGTGGAGGGATATGGCGATACACAGACGTACAACGTCAAAGTGATTGCCGTAGACAGAAGCCGGAACGAATCTTCGCCCGTTTCAGTGACCATACAGCCGCTCGAGCCGGAAGTGACGATGATCGGTGAATCATTGATGCTGCAAGCTGATTTCGGCGGCGTGACGGCAAGCTGGGATAATGTGAACCGGGAGGAAATATCGGTTATTATTCTGCAGGAAAACGATTCGCTTATGGAATACGTTCCGCTTGAAACGTTCTATTCTTCGGTTATCGAAGGAACGGGAAGCGTGCGCGGAATGGATACGATACCCGGAAAATTCGGCGCGTATGTGCAAGACCACTGGGGCAACAGAAGCGAAGTCAAATACTATGAACTGACACCGATTTTCGAAACATTGTTCGACCGGCTGAGGTTCCGCGACGCCAGCTTGCCCGGCGACGGCCCGCATTACGGTGGCGGTTGGTCACTGCCGAATGCCTGGGACGGTGTCTGGGGCGTCGATCAGGGATACAGTTCGCAGGGGGGCACCGGCGTCTGGCCACAGTCGGTTACGATCGACATGGGTGTGCTTGGACAAATCAGCCGCGTCAGGATACATCAGCGCATGGGTAACTACACTTGGACGGAAGGCAACCTCCGGCTTTTTGAAGTATGGGGATGTGAAACGCTTGACCCGACAGGAAGCTGGGACAGTTGGACAAAACTCATGGATTGTGAATCAATGAAACCTTCGGGTTTGCCCCTGGGTGAAAATACAAACGAAGATGTTGATATGGCGCGCGACGGTGAAGACTTCCTTTGTTCCCCTCAGAATCCGAAAGTGCGTTATATCCGCGTGAAAGTATTGCGTACCTGGGCGGGAGGCGATAACTTCCAGCTAACGGAAATAGAAGTTTTTGGAGACAACAGATAATTTAAGTTAGAAGAATATGAAAAAAATTATAAAACAGATTGCCTTTACAGGCAGTATTTTATGTATCGTTCTGACATCGTGTTCAAAGATGAACGACTTGCATGACGGTTATCTGGCAAACGGCGAAATAGTCTACGCCGCCAAAGTTGACGGTGTAGATGTTCGCCCGGGGAAAAACCGGATTTTGCTGGATATACAAATTGCTTCACAACGTATCGAAACGGTTCGCATCTATTGGAACGACTATCTCGATTCGATGGATGTGGCTATCAACAACCGGTTTGGCCTATTTCCACAGGTTATCAGCAATCTGGAAGAAAAGGATTATATTTTTTATTTGGTGAGTTTCGATAAATTCGGAAACCGGTCTTTGCCGTTCGAAGCCTCGGGAATAGTGTATGGTGACAGGTTTCAAAACGGACTGTCGAACCGGAGGGTACAGGTGGCTTACATAGTAAACGGTGTGATGACGCTCAACTGGAGCGGAGCGCCGGCTAACGCAGTCTACAGCGAATTGCTCTATACCGATAATACGGGGCGTGAACGTACCATGCAAATATTGCCTGAGTCAACATCCACCTCACTCGACGACTGGAAATCGGGCCTGAAGTACCGGACGCTTTTTGCGCCGGATACCGCTGTTATTGACACGTTTACCCTGGACTGGATCACAATGAGCGGGTTGCCGGTGAAAGATCTTGCCGGCGATTGGATGATCGAGGAGTATGCTAAAGACGACTGGTCGGTTGTTGAGCATACAGGCGGACAACATGGCGATATGAAGCCCGAAAATTCCATCGACGGCAACCCGATGTCGACATGGCATACGAATGCTTCGCTGAATTTCCCCTACTATATTATTATAGATTTCGGTAAAGCGGTACCGATTGACGGTATTGTGTTCCAAAACCGGATAGATGATCTCAACGGAGGTACCAACTGGCCTAAACAGGTTAAATGGGAAGCCGGCAACGACCTGAGTGCTTGGACAACAATACTCGAACTGAACGAAATGCCTAATACAAAAGACGAATTGAGATTGCCCTGTACGGCGAATGTTTCCGCAAGGTATCTGAAATTCAATATGTATAGCGGCTGGCGGGGACAACCCTACGGTTATATCGGCGAAATGGGAATCTTCCGGATGAAGTGACGCACAATTACTTAATCTAAGTAAGTTAATTGCCGCCCTCCGCATATCAGACGGAGGGCGGTATTTTTTTCAGGCGCTGCCGGCAAAAGCCTACCGTAATACGGCGGAAAGGAGGCTTCGGCGGTGTGCCGGAGCCGGATGTGCGGCTTGATGAGGGGAAAAGGATATCTTTTCGCATGCTGCTTCGTCGAGCATCTCCAGAGCGGCGTCGAGCCATAGGTCTATATCTGCAGGATAGTGCCATTCTTCGGCCTCACTGTCGGATCTCTTATGTCCAAGCCTGACAACAACGGCGTTTTTATCCGGAATGATAAATACATACTGACCTTTTATACCCCGTAAATAGGGTATTTTCAGGCCGTTTTTTTCAAGTAGCCAGATCTGGTACCCGTAATGGCGGTTAACTTCTTCATGTTTTTTGAATATCAGGTCGTTGTGCGCAGTGGTAGCCTCTGTGAGATACGCCTGCGGAATGACTTGTTTTCCGTTCCATTTGCCTGCATTGAGCACTAATTGTCCCAGGCGGGCGAAATCCCGCGCATTGCTGTTGAAACAACAATAAGCCTTTTCAATTCCATCTTTGCGGTCGAGCGACCACAAGGCATTTTCTTCGGCCTGTATCGGCGTCCATATTTTACGGGAAACATAAGAACTGATATTTTCTCCGGTAGCTTTTTCCAGAATAAACGCCAGCAATTGCGTGACCCCGCTTTGATAAATGAAGTTCACCCCAGGTTCTTCTATTTGTTTCATACCGGTCACAATCTTTTCCAGGTTGTTTCCATAATATAATTGTGTAGTAGGAGAAAAAAGCGAAGTATATGCTTCCTGAAAATCGACGCCTGCGCTCATTGTCAGCAGATGGCGGATCGTCATCGGTTTTCCGTTGTAACGGCCGAATTGCGGAAAAAAATCGCCGACCGGTTGGTCTACATTTTCAATGGCCCCGTCGTCAATGGCACAACCTACGGCAAAAGAAACAATACTTTTGGCCATGGAGAACGAATTACTATGTGATTGTGGCGAATAATTCTCCCAATATTGTTCGAAAAGCAATGTTCCGTTTTGTATAATGGCATAGGCTACCGTACCGTACTTATTAAAATCGCCGATATATTTGTCCGGAATAGAGGATTTATTATAATATTCGGAGAGAGGCCACGACTGCGGATCGCCCGCTTCGACGATCCGGTTTTCAAAAATCGGATACTGGTCAATTTTGGGCATCAGATGCACCAATGCTCTCCTGATATAATAATTGGAAGGCCAAAACAGCCCTATACCCGCCATAAACAAGACGACAATCATAACAACCGGCACACGTTTCGCACAACCCGACCGCCGACCACTCGCCCCCGGCGCCCGACCATCCACTCTCCCTGATTTTTTCAACTTCATAATTCCCTCCCTTTCATTTTTCAAATTTCCATCATTAACCCTTAATTATTAACTATTCACTATTCACTATTCACTATCTTCGTACCACGACGCGTACATGTGATAATTACGTGCAATCTTCTGATTGATTTCTTTAGCCTGTTCCGGATCCACTTTTTTGACGAATTTGGCCGGAGTTCCGGCGTAAATACTTCCGGGTTCCACCTGTGTATGGCTCAGTACGACGGAGCCTGCCGCAACGATAGCGCCTTCGCCTATCACTGCGTGGTCGAGTATGACGGATCCCATGCCGATCAGGGCGCCGTTATCTATTTTTGCGCCATGGATCGTTACGTTATGTCCGATGGAAACGTCGTCGCCGATTTCTATGATCGACTTTTCATATAAAGTATGCAGGACAGAGCCGTCCTGAATATTGACGCTGTTTCCTATCCGTATGGAGTTCACATCGCCGCGAAGTACGGTTCCGAACCAGACGCTACAGCCTTTGCCTATTATCACGTCGCCGATAATTACTGCATTATCAGCCAAATATGTATCTTCTCCGATAACCGGAGTAAAGCCTCTTACCGATTTTATTAAAGCCATAAATTATCGTATTAAATTTTAGGGGGATAAAAGTACATAAAAAAATGGGATTAATTGTTTTGGCGGGTAATTTTTTGAATCTCCTTACTTTCTCAGAATCTGACGGCTGAGATTCCAAAACAGCAAGTTCCATACCTCCCGTACAAACGATTATTTTCAAGGCCAAAATATCTTTCCACCGAGGATGTGTTCGCAAGTTCAAAAATAAATGATTGAAAATTTTGCCGGTAAAAAAACTATCTGTAATTTTGCGGCTCAAAAT
>JAIRSF010000247.1 GCA_031255595.1 Tannerella sp. | reverse complement strand
TCTTCACGCTCGCGTTTACGCTCCTCTCGTTCGTGCTCAAGTTCTTTCGCAAGCCGTTCACGTTCGGCCCGGCCTTCTTCCCGGCCTTCTTCTCTGCCTTCGATCCTGCCTTCGTGTTTTGAGGATTCAACGGTACTCAGGTTCTCGCTGTAGAGGCGTTGCAGGTAGTCGTATTCCCGGCGCTCTTCCGGCGTGAGGTTGTCGCGGTTGAGCGCTTCGCGTGCTTTGTCTAAACCTTTGGCTTTAAATTCGTCCCTGATAGCGTTGTGCTTCAGAAAATAGATCCACTCATCCAGCGTGTCTTTTGCTACATCGTTGAAACTGTTCACTTTCAGGATGTAATATTCCGGATAAATGTCGCCCGCCATTTCCTTACCGAACACTTCGCGCTGAGATAGGGAGAGGCGAAGCTCGTCTTTTTTATGCAGGCCTGTGAAATGCGTCCTGCCGTAATAGACATAGTCGTCGCCCTGTCCCAGGTTGAAATATACGATATTGATCGAATATACTTTCTTTATTTCCAAGTATTTTTCTCCTTGTAGCATGCGTTCGGCGATCGTTTTGCTCGTCCCGTACAACATACGGTGCAGGAAGTCGATCTCCGGCGTAAACTGCAACTCGATTAGCAGGATCTCGCCCAGTCCGTCTTCTACCAGGATGTCGACGCGGTTATACTTATCTTGCTCATGTATCTTGTTGCTCTCGCTTTCGCCAATGTTTTTCACCAGAATATCGCGCATCAGCAACTCACTGAGAAAACCTTCCAGTACTACATAATTTGCCTTGTTGCGCAGAAGCCGTTTCAAAGCATAGTCGAATGAAATCAGTACCCGTTCGTTTGTTTTACCCGTTTTCATTGTTTTTCCTCCTTATACTTTTTAGATTCTACAAAGTTACGATTTTCTGCGAAAAAATATTACAGGCATCCTACTATTTTAAATACCCAGGCATGGTGGCAAGGTGCTTGTCCGATCGTCAGTGCCGGAGGACGGAGGGTCAGGCTCTTACCGTTATGCGAGTAGGACACTTTTGCGGCGGAACCGAGCAGGGCGACAGAGGTGGGCTTGCGGGAGAGGCCTTTTATTGTGACCGTATGGGTGGGGTATTTTGTGAAAATCACGTACAGATCTTCTCCTTTTGTTGTGAAAAAGGCGGATAAAGCATCGTTTTTCGAGGCTACTTCCCATGGTTTTGTCGAATAGATCGCTTCGCCGTTTATTTTTAGCCATTTTCCCATGTCGGAAAGCCGTTGCTGCATGATTACGGGGATGCGGCCGTCGGCAGTGGGGCCTACGTTTAGTAACAGGTTACCTCCCATGGCTACTTTTTCAATCAGCAGGTGTAGCAATTCTTCCGACGAACTGTAGTCTTCCAGGTTTTCGTTGCGGTTATAGCCGAATGAATGCCCGATACCCCGGCATTCTTCCCAGGGATGATAAATGCGCGTTTCTTTTACGTTATCACTGTGCACCAGGTCGTATTCGGTCGTATAATAGCCGCCATGACGGCTGCGCGTTTCTTTTCCCCAACGGTCGTTGACGGCGATCTGCTCTTTTACGGGCGACTCATTGTAGAGCCAGGCAAGAAAATCGGCGCTTTTCAGTTTGTCCGAAGGATGATCCCATTCACCGTCCGGCCAGAAGATATCCGGCTCGTAGCGGGTTATGAGTTCTTTCATCTGCGGAATCATATGTGTTTCGACATAGGTATCTATGTCTTCCCGGTACAAGGGGTTGAACCACTCGAGCAGTGAATAATAGTATCCCATGTGCAGTCCCGTTTTCTTTACCGCCGCAGTGAGATCGCCCAGCAGGTCACGATGCGGCCCGATATCAACGGCATTCCAGTTCCAGGAATAGCGGCTCGGCCACAAGGCATATCCGTCATGATGCTTGGAGGTGAGCACAACGTATTTGGCGCCGGCGTCCCGAAAGAGTGCGGCCCATTTATCGGGGTCGAACATTTCGCATTTGAAATCGTGGGCAAAGTCTTGGTATTTGACCGATTCGCCGTACATGGCACGATGATGGGCAACAAATAACGGATGATTCGACGCCAGACGATTCCAGTAGTGTTCGGAATAACATTCGTAGATGCCTTTCGCCCCGTCGGCAGGCAATGGGCCCCATGCAGGGACGCTGTAGAGGCCCCAGTGGATAAAGATCCCGAACTTCGCCTCGGTAAACCATTGCGGAACCGGACGGGTGTCGACCGACGCCCAATCGGACGTGTACCGGCCCTGGGCAACGACGGTGGCCGCAACCGACCAAGCCGATAAAAAGATAACAAGCTGTTTGATTTTTGTGATTTTCATAAATATTCTTTTTTTGTAAAACGGTTGTAAATATACAATATGATAAGCGAAGAAGGCCGGCCGCAGGGGTGTGAATAAATTTTTTTCCGAAAATTTAACACCTCCTAATATAATCAATTCTTATTTTTGGCACGCTTTAAGAACACAGGACGGATCTATCGGCCAACGGTCTGTGTTGCCCGGCGACAAGAGGAGTTTTAATTTGAAGATTACCGTACCGCTGAAGGTGAATAAGGGAACTTATGACCTGACGGTAAAGGCCGGCGACGAAACCGAACTGTCGCTCTCTATTACGGTTTCTTCTCAAGGAAGTTTTAGGACGGAATTGACTACGGAACAGCCTAATATGGAGGGCAATTCCAAGTCAACTTTCAGTTTTAATACCAAGTTGGCAAACCAAATATCCGAGCAACAACTCTATGCGCTTACGGCAGGCGCTCCGCGGGGGTGGAATGTGATATTCCGCGCTGTTGGTAAGCAGGCTACCTCAGCGCAGGTAGAGGCCGGTAAATCGGAAAACATCAGTATCGAGATGACAACTCCGGCGAATGTAGAAGCCGGGAGTTACAGGATTCCTGTGCAGGCTTCGGCAGGCTCTACCTCCGCGGTGCTCGAACTGGAGGTGGTGGTTACCGGCTCTTACCGGATGCGCGAACGCCGGAAGTCAATGTCTCTGCGGATTTTCGTGTGACGGTGAAAACCCCGATGTTATGGGGATGGTTGGGTGTGTTGATCATCGTGGGCGTGATGGCCGTCCACAAACACATCCTTTTGCAGGTGATCCGGCATATTTTTTAAATGTTGATAAAAAGCTATTCAATTCTTTTGATATATATAAAAAATACTTATATCTTTGCAGAAAGTTTTTAACAAGTAAAATGAAGGAATTCGGAAATGAATTTATGCGGC
>JAIRSF010000242.1 GCA_031255595.1 Tannerella sp. | reverse complement strand
ACGCCGTTTACGCAAACAGAGCCTTTTTCTACGGTCAGATAGCCTTGTTGCGCCATCTCTTTGTCGGATTTGTATTCAAATGAAAAGTACCAGCTTCCGTCGGCTTCCCTTACGTCCCTGCAAATAGCGGTTCGGTCGACATGTCCCTGCACGATATGTCCGTCAAGGCGTCCGTTCATCAACATGCTCCGTTCCAGGTTGACTTTATCTCCAACGCGGAGTTGCCCTAAGTTGGAACGCTCCAGCGTTTCTTTGATGGCCGTTACGGTATATGAATCGTCGGTTATGCCGACAACCGTAAGGCATACGCCGTTGTGTGCAATGCTTTGGTCTATTTTAAGCTCATTGACAAACGAACATCCCAATGTGATGTGCACGTTTTCTTTCTCACGTTCTATCGCCTTTACAACGGCGGCTTCTTCTATTATTCCTGAAAACATAGTTGTTTGTTATTAACGGGTTCATATTTCACCGCAAAATTAAGGTTTTCCGCTTAAAAAAGAAAAATAATCGTTTGATTTAAGGCTTCGTTCTGTTTTTGTGTGAAAAAAACAGGTCTTTTGAAGCTGATGCTAAGGGGTAAAACTTCGAATTTGTTTAACAAAGATTGGGTAAAACCATTTAATTTTGATTATCTTTGTCGACTAATGGTCTAAAACTTGGGGTTTCATTAAAAATGCGAAAAAGAGATGAAAAAGTTGGTCTGTTTGATAACAATTATCTGGGTGTCATTGTCGTTTACATTTTGTTCGGAAAATAAGGAAGATGCGCCTGTTCCGACTAATTTGAAGGTTGAGGGATCGCCCGTATCTGTAGAGGCGGTGGCGTCGACGGCGTCGTTTACCGTATTATCGAATGAAGACTGGACTGCGGAAACGGAAGCCGCCTGGCTGACCTTTACGCCTTCTTCCGGCAAGGCGGATCATAAGCAGAGCGTTGAGATTACGGTCTTCGCCAATACGGAAACGACTCCGCGCAACGCTGTAATCACAGTTAAAGCCGGCGATAAAACGGAAGAAGTCGGGATCGTGCAGAAGGGAAAAGCGGTTGTACCCGGAATCGAGATAGCCGATCCGAAATTCAAACATTATTTGTTAGAGAATTTTGATGCGGATAATGACGGAGAAATTTCGACGGGGGAAGCGGAAGCGGTAACTAAAATAGATTGCTCCGGACGAGAACTCGAATCATTAGGCGGAATTGAATATTTCGTTAACCTGGATACTTTAATTTGTCATTCCAATGCGTTGACAAAAATAAATACGGACAAAAACCGGCTTCTTTCTTTGCTGAACTGCAGTAATAACCGGATTGATTCTTTGGAAATTTCCGCAAACGTTCAATTGAAAGATTTGGATTGCAGTTACAATAAACTGTCTGAAATGGATCCGGTTGAAAACGTGCATCTCATCAATTTGAATTGTAGTTCCAATCGGTTAGCCGGTATTGATATAAGCCGGAATGTATCTTTGGTGACTTTCAACTGTTCGGATAATGAACTGATCGCTTTAGATGTGAGCAATAACACCGCGCTTACGACCTTGAATTGTTCGGGAAATCAATTAGTCGCATTGGATGTGAGTGAGAATATTGCACTTGAAACATTGGACTGCACGAAAAACGAAACATTGGAAAAGGTACTCTTAGCAAAAGATCAGGTCATCCCCAACTTATTTTATGATGAAGAAACGACTGTGATCGAATATCCGGCTCCGGAAAAAAATATGGTGAATATTCCGGATGAAAAATTTAAGGCGTATATGATCGAAAATTTTGATACGGATGAAGATGGGGAAATATCGGAAGATGAGGCGTTGGAAATAAAAGAAATAAGATGCAATCAGAGAGAAATTTCTTCGCTGGAAGGTATTGCTTCTTTTGTGAATCTGGAAATACTGGTTTGCAGCAGGAATAAACTTTCTTCTATTGATATAAGTAAAAATGTGAAGCTTACAGAACTGTATTGTTCCGAAAACGCATTGGAAGAGCTGGATGTGAGTGAGAATATCGCATTGACAAAACTGTATTGTTATCTCTGCACGCTGTCCCGGTTAAACGTAAGCTCAAATACCGCTTTAATAGAGATGAATTGCTATGGTAATAGCCTGAATGTTCTGGATGTTTCGACTCTTACTTCGTTACAGAAGCTTTTTTGCCAGAAAAATGAACTTACCGCATTGGATTTGCGCAAAAATTTGGTTATTAATACATTAAATGTAATGGATAATCCCGATCTTAAAACTATTTATCTGGAAAAAGATCAGGTGATTGCAAACTTGTATATAGATACGCCTCCAACCGTTCCGGTTTATTTTAATTATATCAGCGGAATAAAAGATAAAATGTTCATGGACTATCTTGTTCGTACTTTTGATAGCGATGGGGACGGAAAAATATCGGAAATGGAATCCAAAGAGATACAGGCGATCGATTGTTCGGGGCTGGATATATCTTCATTAGAAGGTATCAAGCTGTTTACAAATCTGACTTCGCTGGTTTGTTCAGGGAATAATCTGACAAGCGTTGATATAAGCTCTAATCCTTCCCTTGTCACGTTTGTTTGCGACAGTAATCGTTTGAAAAGACTGGATGTATCGGCTAACGGAGCTTTAGTGACGTTGAGTTGCAGCGGGAACAGCCTTACATCCCTGAATGTGGCCTCCAATAAGGAATTAAAAACGTTGATGTGTAATGATAATAAATTGTCGTCTTTGGATGTAACTGCTAATACAAAACTGGAAACTTTGTTGTGTCGGGATAATAATATTGCCGGTGTGATGGATTTGAGTAATAACCGGTTACTTAAGATGGTGAACTGTAAGAACAACCGGCTAACCCGTTTGTATCTTAGAGCCGGCCGGGAAATAGAAACTTTATTGAAAGATGATAATACGGGTATTAAATATATTGGAGAAGGGGAACTGGGCATACATATTCCGGATGAGAATTTCAGGGATTATTTGGTTGAAAATTTTGATAAAAACGGGGATGGTGAAGTTTCAAGAGATGAAGCTCTGTTGGTCAAAACGATAGATTGTTCGAATAAAGACATAAACGTATTGTCCGGTATTGAATATTTTGTGAATATTCAGACTTTAATTTGTCGGTACAACAACCTGACGTCGCTCTCGTTGTCGGCTAATACGGACTTGAGGACGCTGGATTGTTCCGACAACCGATTGTCGTCTATTGATATAAATAGTTGTACGGAGCTTAGTCAATTGTATTGCCGGAGAAATAACCTGACCGCGTTGAATGTGATGCGTAACACGAAATTAGCTTATATAGATTGTCAGGATAATCAATTAAATCATCTGAATATACGCAGAAATCCCGGTATGAGAACGGTGATATGTTTTGATAACAATCCCGGGTTTGTTGTTTACATGGCCTCAAGTCAAACGTCCGTCAATGTGAGTGTCGGCGCCATAAAAGATTACACCGATATTGCCGGAGTGGTCATACCGGATGTGCTTTTTGAAGATTATCTGATTTCTAATTTTGATAGAAACGGAGATGGCAGTATTGATAATACGGAGCGGGACGCCGTAACGGATATCACATGCCGAGGTTTGAATATATCTTCATTGGAAGGCATTAATGCTTTTTCCAATTTGTTGACGTTGGACTGTTCGGGGAATAAATTAACCTCATTGAATCTGACGAGCGCCAAACTGACAGTCGTTTGTTGCAATGATAATAGGTTAAGCGCGATAAATGTATCGGTTTGCAGCGCATTGGAATGGCTTTATTGTCCGGGTAATGCATTGATCGAATTAGATTTGAGGAATAATCTGTCTTTGACGGTGCTGGATTGTACGGAGAACGCCGGTTTGAAAAAGGTATATTTGAAAAGAAATGTACATGATATGGATATGATCCGAAAAGATTCACATACGACCGTAGAGTTTATAGATTAAAAACAGACGCTGTGCCGAAAGGTCGTAATACCGTATAGTCTGCGACAATTCGTTTTCAATAGAATGTTTCGCCCTGTCGGTTTGCGGCAGGGCGAAACTTGCCGTTCGTTCCGGCGAAAAAAATAAGAATCAATTTTTACGGCTGTAAATTTTGCCGGATTTTTTTATCTGTTTATATGTCAATGTGGAAATTTCATGGTATCTTTACGTCATTATTTCATATATTTTCCGAAACGAATTAAAAACGATAGTGATGAAGGAATTTAATACGGCAGGCCCCTGTAACAATGCAGAGCATTATATGATAGACGCCTCTACCCGTCTGCAGGGCGTGGAGCAGCTGATAGACAGTAAAAAATACTTCGTGATTCACGCCGCACGCCAGAGTGGGAAGACCACTTATCTGCAGGATCTGACCCAACGGCTTAATGCCTCCGGGAAATATTATGCGCTGTACCATTCGATGGAAGGCGTACAGGGCATTGTTGAAGCGAAAATCGGCATACCGGAAACCGTTAGAAATCTCAAAAACAAAATAGAAGAAATGGATATTCCTCACTGCGCGGAATTTGCCAAAAATGCGGATTACGAAAATTTCACCGGCGTGCTGAAAACTTCGCTCACACGGTTCTGTAAGTTATTGGACAAACCGCTGGTGATCCTTTTCGATGAAGCCGACTGCCTGAGCGAAGGCACGTTGATCTCTTTTTTGCGACAACTGAGAGACGGCTATAATGAACGCAGTGTTACACCTTTTGTTCATTCCGTCGCTTTGGTTGGCATGCGCAATATCCGCGACTACAAAGCCCGCGTTCGTCCCGACAGCGAAGCGCTCGGCAGTGCAAGTCCGTTCAACATCATTACAAAAGCCTTGACGATCCGGAATTTTACAAAAGAAGAGATTATCCGACTGTATCAACAACATACCGACGAAACAGGTCAACTATTCGAAGACGATGCTATAGAATTGGTCTGGGAACAGACACAGGGACAGCCCTGGGTAGTGAACGCCGTCGCCCGCGAAGTGATTGTAGAAATCCTGCAATCGGACTACACAAAGCCTGTGACGGCGGAACGGGTACATCAGGCCATTCAAAACATCATCCTGGATCGTCCTACGCACATTGACAGCCTGCTCGAACGGTTGAAGGAGGAGCGTGTGCGCAAAGTAATAGAGCCGATGATTACCGGCAAAAGGTTTGTAGACATGGAATCGGACGATTTCTTGTACACAAAGGATCTGGGGCTGATTCGTATTGAAAACTGGCAAATAAAACCCGCTAACCCGATCTATGCCGAAGTGATCATTCGCAAACTCTCATCTCCGGTGCAGATCGGACTGTATGATTCGGAATACCG
>JAIRSF010000240.1 GCA_031255595.1 Tannerella sp. | reverse complement strand
AACAAAAAACAGAGATTGAAGAACAAAGAAAAGCGCTCGAAGAATTAAGAAAACAGTTAGCCGAAATACAGCGAAGTAAATAACAAATACGCCGCATTACCGGCGCTATTTGTCCGCCGTTTCGTACAGTCACCGCTGCTTATCTCCCATTGTCGAAAGTATCGTATCAACTACTTTTTTCTTTGAAAAATAAGCGTCTGCCACCAGACAGAATGAACATTCCCTGAAATACAAATAATTCTCTTTGATGATCTCATGAATGAGAGCGTGTCGAAAGTCGAACTTTTTGACACGTTTTCTTTTTGTGCGTCGCGTATGTTGCTTACTATTCCGAAAATTCTTATTTTTGCGACACCTAAAGATTTTACATTATGAAACGAAGTACGCATTGATAAACAAAGCCGATAAGAATGAACCCATGAGAGCATAAATCATTTTGAAACAGACGGTTTCATGGCGTAGAATTACAGGTAATCAAATCATATGGAATCAAGATCATGTCGGATATACATATTACGGAAGAGGAGTTAATAACGGCAATTAAGAAAGGTGATTGCATTGGCTATAACAAGTTGTTTACATGCTATTATAGTCGTTTGTGCCAATATGTATACGGTATATTGGAAAACAGGGAAGACGCGGAGGACGTCGTTCAGGATTTGTTTCTGAGCCTGTGGCATAACCGGAAAAAGATTGAAGTGACGGGAAGCGTAGCCGGTTATCTTTTTAAAATGGCTAAAAACAAGGCCCTGAATCATATACGGTCGGCTAAAAATTATCGACATATGATCGAAAGCCGGTCTTATTCCGATATTTATTACGAAGAAAACCTGCTGGAGTTTGATGAATTTCGGATAGCGCTTTACGATTGTATCGAGCGCCTGCCGGAGCGTAGCCGGGAAGTTTTTATACTTCACCGGATGAAAAAAATAAAACAAAAAGAAATAGCGGAAAAGTTAACCGTATCGGTAAAAACGATTAAAAATCAAATATGGTCGTCGATGCAAAAAATAAAAAAATGTATAGAGATAAAAGGTTTTTGATTCACGAAAAATCCCCTCTTTTCGTAAGAAGAAGCAACGAAGTATAAAAATTCCCCTTTTTTTTCGAGGCCCGGATAGGACTTTTTCTTTCGAGCTGTGTCATTACGATAAAAGTAACGAACAATCGGGCGGTTTTGCCGAAGAAAGCTCGTGATGTGATAAAACAGTATTTTATGGAAGAAAAAACAGACATAGGCAACCATATAGCCGGCCATTTCCTGAATGGAGAAAGCGAAGTGAAAGATCCGGTATTGACCGAATGGTTAGGCGACAACGAAGCGAACCGGAAATTGTTTCGTCAATACGAGAGGATCTGGAATGAGTCGGGCCATTACTCGGAGAGAGCCGCGTTTGATGCGGATATTGCATGGGAAAAAATGAACAAAATAAACCGAAAAAAGGAGCAATCCGGCAGGTTTTGGCGTCGCATTTATTATGCGGCGTCGGGTGCGGCGGCTTCCGTTTTGGTTATGCTGGCGCTCTCGTTTTTCGGCCTGTTTGAAGACGACGGCGAAGTGTTCGTTCAAATGGAGGCCGGTTACGGTAGCCGCTCGACCGTCACATTGCCCGACGGAACGGCGGTCAGGTTAAATTCGGGTTCGGCCGTCACGTATTCGTCCGGCGGCAAACGGAAGATCCGGGAAGTGGCGTTTCGGGGCGAAGGTTTTTTCGACGTATCGAAAAGCGACCGACCTTTTGTTATTAAACTCCATAACGGGCCGGATGTGCGGGTGCTCGGCACTTCTTTCAATTTGCAGGCTTATCCGGAGGATCCGGTGATCCGGGCCTCTTTGATAGAGGGCCGCGTGGAATTAATCTATAAGGATGAAAAGTTCGTCATGAACTCCGGAGATATGGTCGCATTTGATAAGGAAACGAGCCGCCTGGAGCCGGTAGACGGGATTTTATCGCAATCCTGCGGTTGGATGGAGAATAAATTGTATATGTATGACATGTCCCTGGCGGATGTTTGTAAACACCTGGAAAGATGGTATGATGTACGCATTACGCTTCCGCCGGATTTGGGACGGGAGATACATTATAACGGCGTATTACAGGAAGAAACGATTTTGGATGCGATTAAGGCTTTGTCCGGTCTGAGCAAAATAGCGTACCATGTGAAAGGAAAAAATATAAGTATAACCTCTAAATGAAAGTGCCTATGAGATAAACCGTCATGAAAAATAAAGCGGGAAATGTTGCACCAAATCCCGCCATACTTTTTGATCATTAATTTTTAAGTAGTGTCGCTCAACACTATAGTTAACAAACAATCAAAACACAAAGATATGCAAATTTTTTTTATATCAAAGCCGGAACGATTTTCGGTTTACGGAAAAATTATCAATAAAATGAGATTAACGGTTTTTACTTTGATGCTGTTTTCTTTCAATATATCGGCGTCGATGTATTCTCAAAACACAAAACTGACGTTAAACGTGCGGAATAAGTCCATCAAGGAGATACTTTTCCAAATAGAAGATATGTCGGATTTTCGGTTTATCTACCAAAGTGAAAAGGTCGAATTGGATAGAAAAGTATCCGTAAAGCTAAAGGAACAAACGGTAGAAACCGTTTTGAACCGCATCCTGGAAGATGAAGATGTCATTTATGAAATTACGGAGAGTAACCTTATTTTGATTAATCCGGGTGCGAAAAGTTCGAAAAACGACGCAGCAGCCCCGGACATAACACAACAGAAAATAACCCTGACCGGAATCGTCACCGATAACTACGGCGAAGCGGTGGCCGGGGCCAATGTGATCGAAAAGGGAACTGCGAACGGAATTACTACCGATATGGCCGGGCGATTCACCCTGCAGGTTGAAGAAGGCGCCGTCTTACAAATATCCTACATCGGATATATCCCGCAGGATATCCCCGTAAAAAATCAGCATCATTTTACGATTACGCTGATAGAAGATACGCAAAAGCTCGAAGAAGTCGTAGTGGTAGGCTACGGGACGCAGAAAAAGGTGAATCTCACCGGAGCCGTTTCCTCAATCGGCTCCAGGGAGCTGACGATCGCACCTGTGGCTAATACCACCAATGCTCTGGCGGGTAAATTGCCGGGCCTCACCGTCATCCAGAACAGCGGTCAGCCCGGTTCCGACGGAGCCGGCCTCAACATACGCGGCTTTGACAGCCCTTTAATTATCGTCGACGGCATTGAAGCCCCGTTTCATACGATCGATCCCAACATGATCGAAAGCATTTCCATCCTGAAAGACGGCTCCGCTTCGATCTACGGTTCGCGCGCCGGAAACGGCGTCATACTGGTGACAACCAAACGGGGCGTGCAGCAAAAGCCGGTCATCACGTTCAGTAGCAACCTCACATTGCAGGGCATCACAAGTATGCCCCGGCCGACCAATGCCGGGCAGTATGCCGAGATAGAACGCGAAAAGTGGCTTCAGAGCGGGAGGCCTGCGGAACAGGCGCCGTTCACCGAAGAACAGATACGCAAATATTATGACGGTTCCGATCCCCAATATGTCAACACGAACTGGTACAACGAACTTATCCGCGACCAGGCGCCCCAGCAGCAATATAATCTTTCGGTCAGGGGCGGAGGCGAATCCGTAAAATATTATGGTTTCATAGGCTACCTCAACCAGCAATCCATGTGGAAAACGAACGGAGGAGCGTATAACCGCTATAACCTGCAATCGAACATTGACGCCTCCATCACGAAAGACCTGACATTCCAACTCGACCTGGCCGCCATCATTGATAATAGCATCTATCCCACGAGGCCGCAAACCGCGGGAGGAGATAACGTGTGGCAGGATTATTGGAATACATTGCCGATTTATCCGGCAACACTGCCGGATCCGACAAAAATATCCTACGCCGACGGCGGCGGAACCGGAGGCGCGCATGTGTCGTCCAATTATAACCTGATGGGATACAATAAACGGGATAACCAAAATTTTAAAGGAACGGGAACTTTAAACTATCAGCTTCCCGGTGTTCCCGGTTTGTCGGCCAAATTGCTCGTCAATGCGATAATCAATTACAATAAGTCGTCCGTTTTTTCGAAGCCGGTCAAATATTACCGCTATGATATCGCAAGCGACACCTATACATTGGCCGGTTCGTTGGGTAATACGGCGCAGTTGAGTGTTCGCAGCGACCGAAACTGGTCTGTCACCACACAGGCTTCCCTGAACTACGACAGAACCTTTGCCGGCGAACATCACATCACCGTACTTGCCTTATTTGAAGGGATCGATTACAGAGGCGACTGGTTCTCGGCCAGCCGCGACAACTTTTTGTCGCCTTCCGTCGAACAGTTATATGCCGGCGACAACAGTACCGCAAAAAATGACGGAAGCGCCTCGGAAATGGGACGAATGAGTTATGTAGGCCGTTTGAATTATTCGTATAAAGATAAATATCTGCTGGAAGCAACCCTTCGGGCGGATGCTTCCGCAAAATTCTCGCCTTTTAAAAGATGGGGATATTTTCCCGGTGTTTCTGCCGCATGGAGGCTCAGCGAAGAAAATTTCATGCAGAATGTTAATTACTTAGATAACCTTAAACTAAGGTTGAGTTATGCGCAGTCGGGGAATGATGATGTAGTAAATTTCCAGTACCTGTCCGGCTACACCTTGCAGGGCTTTGCCGGTTATATGATCGGTGACAATCCGATGAAAGCGATTACGCCGTCCGTCATCCCCAACCCGAATCTCTCCTGGGAGGAAATCACCATCACCGGTGCCGGACTTGATTTTTCATTCCTGAACCGGAAAATATACGGCGAAGCCGACGTCTTTTACCGCAAAAGAACCGGTATACCGGCCACCCGGCAATCGACCCTGCCCTCGACGTTCGGCGCTTCTTTGCCGCAGGAAAACATCAACAGCTTGGATAACCGGGGGTTTGAACTGGCGCTTGGAACATATTTTAATATACGTGATTTCGTTTTTGATATTTCCGGGAATCTTGCCTGGTCGAGAGATAAATGGATCCATTATGAAGAACCGGAATATACCGATCCTGACGAGATCCGGCTCAGAAAAGTTTCCGGAAACTGGACAGACCGCCTGTTTGGTTACAAATCGGATAAATTATTCGGAAGTCAGGCTGAAATTGATGCGCTTTCGTTTATGCAGGACAATAACAATAATACCTCTTTACGTCCGGGAGATGTCCGTTATGTAAATACAAACGGCGATGACCGGTTAGACTGGCGCGACCAGGTTGAATTGGGCGCCAGATGGCCTCACTGGACGATGGGGTTCCAAATCAACGCCAAATATAAAAATTTTGATCTGACCGCATTGTTCCAGGGTGCATTCGACTATTATACGGATGTGTGGTTATTAAAATCAATACGTGTATACTCCGAAGAAGTATATAATCTAAGATGGACGGAGGCGAAAAACAACACCGACGCCCCGGTTCCCCGGATGGGCGGTTCTTCGCTAAACGGCGAAGCCTCCGACTACCGTTACAAAAAGGCCGGTTATCTCCGCCTGAAAAATGCCCAACTCGGATATAACATCCCGAATGTCTTATTGAAAAGAGCCTCGATCGATCGGGCGAAGATCTTTTTAGCCGGAACGAACCTGCTCACATTCGACCGGTTGAAAAAATACAGTATCGACCCGGAAGTTCCGTTCGGCAATGCAGGCTATTACTATCCCCAACAAAGAACGATCAGTGTCGGTATAAACGTATCATTCTAATCTTAAAAATTAACGTTATGAAAAATAGAATTGCAGTTATAGTTTCAAGCCTTATCTTGTTAAGCGCTTGTGATTATCTGGATAAGGCCCCGCTGGATCTTATTTCGGATAATGATGTATGGAACGACGAAGCTTTGGTAGAAGCCTATCTATCTAATTCATACTATGAGATGGCGTATTTTGCCAATGAAAGTTTGGGCAGCAATTGGGACGGCGATGTTTTCTTCCCCTGCTTCGCCGTCAACCATGTAAGCGACGAGTGCATGTCGCAGTGGCGTGACTGGGGAGATGCCTTGAGATGGTATAACTATAAGTTCGGAAACCTGAAAATCCAGGGCGGACTGCTTGAATGGTGGGGCTATGGCCCTATACGCAAGCTGAATACCTTTATCGAAAAACTGCCCGAAACACCGTTGAACGACGACCTGAAAAGGGTAAGGACTGCCGAAGCGCGTTTTTTAAGGGCTTTTTCCTACTTTGCCATGGTGAAACGGTATGGCGGAGTGCCGTTGATCACAAAAGCCCAATCGGCAGACGATCCCGAGGAAGAATTATTCCGGCCGAGGGCAAAAGAAGAAGCCGTATATGACTTTGTAATAAAAGAGATTGATGAGTTTGCAAACGACCTTCCCGAAACATCGGACAATTCCGATTTGGGCCGGGCTACCCGGTACGCGGCGTTGGCATTGAAATGCCGGGCGGCGTTGTATGCCGGGAGTATAGCGCAATTCGGCAGCGTTCGAATAGAGGGCGTCGTCGGCATTCCTGCCGAGAGAGCGAACGCTTATTATCAGATCGCATATGATGCGGGTATGCAGATTGTGAACGGCGGTAAACATGCGTTGTATAAAGCGGATGAAGACAAAGCGACGAATTTCAGGAATATATTTTTGGTCAAAAATAACCCCGAAGTGATTTTTGCCAAAAGACATAATGATGTGAACGGCGACCATGGACAGGGAGGTGGAAACGGTTGGTGTGTCGACTTTTTCCAATGCCCGCGGCCACAGGGATGGAATCGTGGAAACCTGGACGGCGCTTATCTGGAGCTGATCGAAGAATTTGAATATACCGACGGACGTTCCGGCAAACTTGACCGGAATGCTATCCAAACAGGATTATGGAGTACGGACGAATTATGGAAAGACAAAGATCCCCGTTTTTTCGCCACGTTCTACACGCAAAACACGCCATGGAAAGGCAGTAAGGTGGAGTATTACAAAGGCATATTGCTTCCCGACGGGTCGATCCAAACGAACGATTCCTACGAAGGTATTCTTGCCAACGGCGACCAGGATGTGGATGGAACCTGTTTCGGCATGTTGAAATATTTGGACGAGAGTCATGACAACATGGCCGGAACCAACAGCGCATGGTCTACTTCCTCGCAAGACTGGCAGATCTTCAGGATGGCGGAAGTCTATCTGAATATGTCGGAAGCGGCCTTTGAATCAGGACGGATCGCCGAGGCGCTGGAAGCGATCAACACAGTACGCGAGCGTGCCGGTATCGCTCCGCTGACTTCGATCGACCGGGAAAAGATCCGGCGCGAAAGAAAGGTAGAACTCGCATTTGAAGGACATCGCTACTGGGATGTGAGAAGATGGAGAACCGCTGTGACGGATTTGTCGCGTGAGTTTTCCGGACTGCGTTATGTATTGGATTACAATAGTTATAAAGCCGGCGAGTTGAAATACAAACTGATCGTTATCGACCAGATAGACGGGGCGGTTAATAAACCTCTTTTCCGGGAAGAAAATTACTATTTGCCGATAACCCTGAACCGAACGGCCAACAATCCGAAGTTAGTAGAAAATCCGGGATATCAATAATGATTATGCGGG
>JAIRSF010000222.1 GCA_031255595.1 Tannerella sp. | reverse complement strand
CCGCAAAACGGCCGGATGGGAGGATAAACTCTACATGAAGAAGGAAACAGCGGACGGAAGAACCATTACCATCGTAGGAGTATAAAAACATTTTTACCGGACAAATGGATATGATAAATTCAGTCTCACCCAACCAAACAGTGAGGTACTAATCGGTTGATAAAAAAACAACCCAATAGTTGCATATTTAAATATCATTCAGCGGTTCGGGTAGGAAAAGAACGGTTAACTCTGGAAGAAGGCTTCAATGAATCATTTTTTCGTCAATCCGTCATCGCCGATAATTTTGATGGTAAAATCAAAAAAATCATCATCTACAAACTTAACGGAAAAAAGGACATATTCTTATGGGCAAAGGATCGCAAAGCCTTGGAAATTAAAATGGTTTTCAAAATGTATTCCGAAAAATTGCTGACAAAATGCGGAAAACCGTGATAATTGTAAGAAATTTATTTTACCTTTGATGCTCGAAAAGCAAAGAAGGACATTTAATATGAAGTGTTTTCTTGTCCTTTTCAGAGTTGAAAATGAATCTCATTTTAATACGCTTATAATAAGCGATTTAATACTTGAATAGTTGCTGGTTGTCATGTTCTTTATGTTCGTTAGATAAACCATAAATATACTGATAATAAGCAACTTATTAAAATTTTCAACCAGCTTATTTTGCTCTTTTTCAATCATTTAATTACTTTTATAACGAACTATTGCTTATTGACAATGAATAAAAAGTTTTACTGTATCGTTTTACCTTTCTTTTTACTATCATGTACACATGTAAAAGAGATAAAAAACAGGAATAAAGGAAAACTGACGGCAACCCATCAGTTGGTAATAAACGGAGAAAAAAAGTTCCTGCTTGATGATAATACGGCGACAAGACCTCCTTACATACAAATGTTTAAAGATTCATCGGGCGTACGGATGCTGACGCTCCTGAATCCCTACAACCATTCCATTTATTTTTATAACTATACGGAAACTCAATTTACAGAAAGCATCCGTTACGAAAGGGAAGGACCAAACGGAATACTTGGCGTTAGCGGATATTACATTCGAAACATAGATTCCATTTATGTCTACAATCGGCCTCTGATAGAAATGGTTTTAACCAACCGTTTGGGACTTGTAAAAAAACGGATTCCATTGTGGAACAGTGATTTCAACTGGCAAATCACCCATCCTCAATACGATTTCAGTACGGTCAACGCCATGTTTTGTTTCCGGGAAAAGCTATTTTTGACGGGCATGTCTCCTTTTTCCATATCCGATTCATTAATTAATAAGTTTCATTTTACAGCATGCATTGATATAAAAACAAACGAGACGGAATTTATGCACACCTATCCCGGAGAATTATTCGGTTCCGGCGCCTGCTGGGATGACCCTGTATTCATGAATGCCTATCCGGTTCTTTCTCCATCGGGAGAGATCATTCACAGTTTCGCCATGTCACATTTTTTATACCTGACGAATTGTAATACGGGTATATGTAAAACTGTTTATGGTGGAAGCAATGTGGCAGGAACCATTTATTCGATTGACAGTGAACAGAAAAAAGCGTCCGGAGAGGTAATAGGCACATACTATTTGCAGCAGGATTTATATGCTGCCATATTGCACGATCCGTGGCGTAAAGTGTATTATCGATATCTGTTACGAGGCATCCCCGAAACGAATGTTTCACCGGGGAAAAAACCGATTGTTGTCATTCTTATGGATGAACAGTTCAACTATCTGGGGGAAACTCCTATCGGTACGGGCGAAAAATGGAACTGGAAGAATTCCTTTGTCACGGAGGAAGGGCTTAACATAGAATATATTGATGAAACAGATTTGGAAGAAGTGTACTTGAATTTTAAAATATTTAAAATGGAAGAGTTATGAAAAAAACAATGATTAGCGTTTTGATAGGAATTGCTGTTACTGTTTCTTCGTGTCATAAATCTACTGAAAAAGTTGAACGGGATTTTTTTGAGCAAAGCGATTGAGCGGATGGATACGGATTGTGACTATCAGTGGATCATGGTTCTTCCCGGACTGGGATGTCACGGCTGCATTCAGGAAGCGGAAGTTTTCATGCAGCAGTACATTACGGACAGGCGAATTTTATTTGTACTGACAAATATATCATCATTAAAGATCTTACAGCAAAAGACGGAAGTCCGCATAGATGAACATTCCAATATTTATGCCGGGATTCGGCCTTTCTGGAATTTGAAGTGTTGCAAACCGGCGAACATGCACCCTTTTACCTGATGGGACAGTTGCGCGGAGTAGTCTGCTGCGCTGCCAGGGGAGTAGTGCGACAAAGTCAGACGGAAATGGAAACAGATGAAAGTGATTTTTATTGTATTTCAGGCAAATATGATTCATCATGTTCACTTCAACTCCCTGAAAAATTACATTTATAGATTTATTTCCAGTCAATTATAGCAGCATACTTTTTGCATCACCTCCCGAAATTTCAGTTCTTTTAGCTACCGCTTTGCCGACAAATTGCAACATTCTTTTAACGGATAAAAATCTCCTTTTATCAAACGCTCCCACCGAGATTTCTTTTATAAATTTTGCGAGGCATTTTTTGTGTTATCCGGTTCTGTGTAATCAAAAAAACGCTATCTTTGTGCAAGATAAAAACAGAAGGAGAATAGTGATGAAAAAGAGCAAAACAGGCGAACGTGTACTCATATCTTTCGACTACGCAATCAAGCGACTGCTGCGCAACAAGGTCAACTACGAAGTACTGGAAGGCTTTCTGAGCGAACTGCTGATGCGCGACATCCTGGTAAAGAACATCGGCGAAAGCGAGAGCAACAAGGAACATGCGACGGACAAATACAACCGGGTCGACGTTTTGGTCGAAGACGGACTGGGCGAAATCCTGCTGATCGAACTGCAGTTTACGCCGGAGATAGATTTTCTGCACCGCATGCTGTTCGGAACAAGCAAGACGATCGTCGAACACATGGTTCAGGGAGCGAAATACCTGGAAGTGAAGAAAGTCTATTCCATTAATATTGTATATTTCGACCTGGGTCAGGGCGAAGACTATGTCTATTACGGCAAGACGCATTTTACGGGTCTTCACAAAAAGGACGAACTCCGTCTCTCCCTGTCCCAGCGCAAGGTTTTCGACAAGGAAACGGCTGCCGACATCTATCCGGAATACTATATCCTGAAAGTAAACAGTTTTAATGATGTGGCAAAGGATACGCTGGATGAGTGGATTTATTTTTTGAAGCACAACGTCATAAAGGAAGGATTTAAGGCCAAAGGACTGGACAGGGCACGCGAAGTGCTTGACCGCGACAATCTCACGCCGGAAGAGCGGAGAGAATACGACTATGAGCAGCGTTTGCGAAGTGAAAACCTGAGCACAATTGCCTCTTCAAAACTCGAAGGACAGATCGAAGGACGGGAAGAAGGACGGATCGAAGGACGGGAAGAAGGACGGGAAGAACGTGAAAAACTTGCGAAAGAACTTGAATTGGAGCGTAAAGAACGGGAGAAAGAGCGTGAAAGATTTGCCCGGGAAAATGAGCTTCTTCTTGCGGAAATCACCCGGTTAAAGCAAAATAAATAACCATGTATTGAAAATACATGGGTTTAAAAGAAAGAACATACACGACACACAACGAAAAGTCCTGCAAAATCAATGTTTTTGCAGGACTTTTCGTTGTGTTCTAAAAAAGAATGGGTGTAAGATGGGGCTCGAACCCACGACCCTCGGAACCACAATCCGATGCTCTAACCAACTGAGCTACAAACACCATGTAAACTACATTTGTGAAAAAAAAACAATGTCTGAATGAGGTTGTCTTCAAACCCTTTTTCAAAATGCGCTGCAAAGATAGTGATTTTTTTTATTTCACAAATATGTTGCGGAAAAAATCATTTATAAATTTCTTTCTTGGCGGCAAGCAGGGTGTTCCTCATCAAGGATACGATTGTCATAGGGCCTACGCCTCCGGGAACCGGGGTGATATAACTGCATTTAGGGGCTACCTCGCCGAATGTTACATCGCCCGTCAGTTTATATCCGCTCTTTGTGGCGCTGCTGGGCAGACGCGTTGTGCCGACGTCAATCACAACAGCTCCGTTTTTCACCATGTCGGCTTTTACAAATTCGGGAGATCCTAACGCCGCTATGATAATATCGGCCCGGCTGCACATTTCTTTCAGGTTTCCGGAACGGCTGTGGCAAACGGTTACGGTGCAGTCCCCGGGATATGATTTTTGCATCATAAGCATAGCGACCGGTTTCCCGACGATGTTGCTTCTTCCCAGGATGACGCAATGTTTGCCTTTTGTTTCTATTTCATAATGTTTCAACAGTTCGGCGATCCCGGCAGGTGTCGCCGATTTGAAACAGGGTAGACCGAGGGATAAGCGTCCGACGTTTATGGGATGGAATCCGTCAACATCTTTGCGATAGTCTATGGCTTCGATTATTTTTTGTGAAGAAATGTGATCCGGTAGCGGCAGTTGTACGATAAAACCGTCGATATCGGCATCGTTATTAAGTTCTTCCACTTTTTGCAGGAGCGTTTCTTCCGTCACATCGTTTTCATACCGTATCAGGCTTGAGCGGAAGCCGAGTTCTTCGCATGTACGCACCTTATTGGCTACATACGTTTCGCTTCCACCGTCGTGTCCGACAAGTATGGCGGCAAGATGAGGGATTTTCCGCCCTTCTTCTTGAAGCCGTATCACTTCGTCTATTATTTCTTTTTTTATTTTTGCAGCTACCGCTTTGCCGTCTATGATTTTATATGGGAGATCTTCCATGTCGATTGCTGTTTAAACGGATATTTATTTTCTGAACACAGGCATTTTCTTATTTCCTTTGGAGGTAGTGATCATACGCATCATTTTGCGCGTGTCATCAAACTGCTTGATCAACTTATTGACATCCTGTACGGTTGTTCCGCTTCCGTTTGCTATGCGTTGACGGCGCGAACCGTTCAGGATCGCCGGGTTATTCCGTTCGTCGGGGGTCATGGATTGTATGATCGCCTCAATACCTTTGAACGCATTTTCATCCACATCCATGTTCTTCATCATTTTGCTCACTCCCGGTATCATGGAGGCAAGGTCTTTCAGGTTCCCCATTTTTTTGATCTGCTGAATCTGTCCCATGAAGTCATTGAGGTCAAACTGATTTTTAGCGATCCTTTTCTGGATACGTCTGGCTTCTTCTTCGTCATATTGTTCCTGCGCCCGTTCCACTAAAGACACAATGTCGCCCATGCCTAAAATGCGGTCGGCCATACGTTCGGGGTGGAACACATCCAAAGCATCCATTTTTTCTCCGGTACCGACAAACTTGATGGGTTTGTCGACGACCGTACGTATAGATAAGGCTGCTCCGCCGCGTGTGTCGCCATCCAATTTCGTCAGGACGACCCCATTGAAGTTCAGGCGATCATTAAATTCCTTGGCGGTGTTGACGGCATCCTGTCCGGTCATAGAATCGACCACGAACAATATTTCTTCCGGATTGATCGCTTTTTTTATCGCCGCGATCTCCTGCATCATCTGTTCGTCCACAGCCAGACGTCCGGCCGTATCGACAATAACAAGGTCTTTTCCGGTTTTTTTTGCTTCCGCAATCGCATGTTGGGCGATTTCTACGGGATTCTTATTTCCTTCTTCGGCGTAGACCGGTATTCCGATCTGTTCGCCGAGTATGCGTAATTGCTCGATAGCAGCCGGGCGGTAAACGTCGCAAGCGGCCAACAGCGGGTTTTTACCTCTTTTGTTTTTGAGCATACCGGCCAATTTGCCGGAGAAAGTTGTTTTACCGGATCCCTGCAGGCCGGACATCAGGATCACCGCCGGAGAGCCTTTCAGGTTGATATCGACGGTTGCGCCTCCCATTAAAGCCGTCAGTTCGTCATGAACGATTTTAACCATTAACTGGCTTGGTTTCACCGACGAGAGGACATTTTGTCCCAATGCCTTCTCCTTAACCGTATCCGTAAACTTTTTCGCTACTTTATAATTGACATCGGCATCCAACAAAGCACGTCGTACGTCTTTCAATGTTTCCGCAACATTTATCTCGGTAATTCGACCTTCACCTTTTAATAGCTTAAACGAGCGTTCAAGTCTTTCACTTAAATTTTCAAACATAATTTATTGATTTTGGGGCAAAGGTAAAAAGTTTCGTGCAAAATCGCAAATTACGGTTCACAGATAACGAAAAAATGGAAATATATGAACGCAAATATCCTGTACAGTATAGTTTTTTCTATAAATATTTATACCTTTGCAGTCATTTTGGTGAATTTCGCAGCTTATGATAAATAGTGAAAAAAGCAGGCAGGGGTTAATCTATCGTACGTTTCGTACATACGTGCGTTTTGTTCATGATACGTTTTTTTACAGGCGTATTTATCATTTGGGAGTGGAAAATATACTTTCGGATGGAACGCCCGTATTGGTTGCTTCGAATCATCAGAATTGTTTGTGCGATCCATTGGGGGTGTTGTTTGTATTTGAAGACCGGAAACCCGATTTTCTTGTGCGGGCGGATGTATTTTCCGTACATCCCGCAATCAATAAAATATTGCGTAAGATGGGATTGTTTCCCGCTTACCGTTTAAGTTTTGACGGTGAAGCGTCACTGGCAAAAAACAAAGAAATATTTGACATGTCGGAGAAAGAGCTTGCCGATGGCCGGACACTATTGGTGTATCCCGAAGGAACGCATCAGGATAAGCATTGGTTAGGTGATTTTTCACTGGGTTACATGAAAATGGCTTTTGAAGCGGCGGAACTTGATGATTTTCAGACGGAAATATTCATACTTCCGGCATGTAACCACTATTCCGGATATTATGACATCCGGCAAGACATGCTTGTCAGGTTCGGAACGCCGATATCGTTGCAACCTTATTACAAGCTTTATAAGACAAAGCCCCGTACGGCCCAGCGCAGGGTAAACGCTCTTGTAAGAGAGCAGTTGGAAGGCATGATGTTGAATATCACAGACTCCGACAATTACCGGGCGATTGATTTCCTGCGTAACACATACGGACGGAAATATGCTGCGCAACGCGGATTCCGGACGGAATATCTGCCGGACATGCTGCTTTCCGACCGCGCTTTTTTTGCCGCGTTAGAGGCTGTAAAATCCGATGATGAAACATCCGTACGGCAAATTTACGATGATGCTCTGATACTTGAGGATGGAATAAAAAAATTGAACATACGGGAGGATCATTTGGACAAGGCTCCGGGTTGGAATATAATTATTGCTTCCATCCTTGTCATGATAGCGCTGTTGCCGGTATGGATGTTTTCTTTGTGGCCCAATATTATTATTTACAAAACGCCTGCGCTTGTCATGCGTCGTGTGAAAGATAAGATGTTTTATAATTCTTTCCTGTTTGGAATAAGCGTGTTGGTCACAATGCCCGTATTATATACATTGTCTTTTATACTGGCCTGTTTTTTTGTAAACATTTGGATGGCGTTTCTTTATGCACTATCGCTGCCCTGGTTGGGCCTTTTTGCGTGGCATTACTGGAAGTATGCGGTTCGTACGTGGCAGGATATCCGTTACCGGAACGCCGACAGGGTGGGGCGAATCGATCCGCTTGCAGAACTTCGGAATAACATTCATGAAAGATTAAATAATATATTAAATAAAAATGAGTAGAAGAGTTGTTATAACAGGAATGGGAATATACTCCTGCCTCGGCAAAAGCCTGGAGGAGGTACAAAATTCGTTATATTTCGGTAAGTCGGGTATTATTTTTGACCCTGTCCGCAAAGAAATGGGATTTCGTTCGGCATTGACCGCTCATCTTGAAATACCTGACCTGAAGGGTGTATTAAGCAGGAATCAGCGGGTTTTCATGCCGGAACAGGCAAAATATGCCTATGCGGCAACTGCCGATGCGCTGGCTAATGCCGGATTGGATCAGGATTATCTTGATTCTCACGAAGTCGGTATCTTTTATGGAAACGACAGCAGCGCCGACGCCGTAGTAAAAAGCGTAGATATAATGCGCGAGAAGAAAGATACGACACTGATCGGTTCGGGCGCCATCTTCCAGTCTATGAACTCTACGGTGACTATGAACCTTGCCTGCCTGTTCAAACTGAAAGGTATGAATATGACCGTTTCGGCAGCATGTGCGAGTGGTTCTCATGCGATAGGGTTAGGAACTTTATTGATCCGAAACGGATTACAGGATATTGTCATTTGCGGGGGAGCGCAGGAAGTCAACCCGTTTTCCATAGGCAGTTTCGACGGGATAAGCGCTTTTTCCGTCCGCGAAAACGAACCGGTAAAAGCTTCGCGCCCTTTCGATCGCGACCGCGACGGATTGGTTCCGGGAGGCGGCGCGGCGACCGTTATTATCGAAGATTACGAAACGGCCGTAAAACGTGGCGCACCGATTCTGGCCGAGGTTTTGGGATATGGTTTTTCATCAAACGGCGATCATATCTCGGTACCGAACGTAGACGGCCCCGCCCGTTCGCTTTGCATGGCGATCCGCGAATCCGGCGTCGATTTGCGCCGGATCGGATATATCAATGCACATGCTACATCCACCCCGATAGGAGATCGGAACGAAGCGTGCGCGATCGATTCGGTATTCGGCGATTATAAACCGGAGGTGACTTCTACCAAATCGCAGACGGGACACGAGATGTGGATGGCGGGAGCCAGTGAAATCATCTATTCCATTTTGATGATGAAAAACGGTTTCATCGCTCCTAATATAAATTTCGAGCATCCGGATGAAGCATCGGAGAAATTGAATATACCTGCCGAGCGTGTAACAAAAGATTTTGATATATTTCTGTCTAATTCTTTCGGATTCGGCGGAACAAATTCTACACTTATTGTGAAAAATTATCGCTAAACGTAATTAGCGATGTGATACATAAACAATTGTGATTAAATAAAAAAGAAGTAAATACATAAAAATAATCGATTAATGGAAAAGCAGGAATTAATAGCGAAAATCAACGAAGTTCTGGCGGATGAGTTTGAAGTGGAAGTTAACGGAATTACGCCTGATGCGAATATTAAGAAGACATTACAACTTGATAGCCTGAGCCTTGTCGATATGGTGGCATTAATTGAAGGAACTTTCGGTGTCAGCATCAAAGGTGCGGAGATTGTCGGTATTCAAACTTTCGAATCGTTGTATGAGTTTGTTCATGACCGTATGCAGCAAAAGTAAGAATGGCGGAAATTAAAGGAGAAGGTATTCAGGAACTTATCCCGCAACGCGATCCGATCATCCTGATCGATACGTTCTACGGGGCAACCGATTCGGAGGCAGATACGGGCCTGACGGTTTCGGAGCATAACTTGTTTTGCTGCGAGAACCGTTTGACGGAACCCGGGCTGATTGAGCATATTGCCCAGTCGGCTTCGGCCTACGCCGGTTATAAGGCAAAAGTGAAAAACGAACCGACACCGGTCGGTTATATCGCTGAAGTGAAAAAGTTCCGGATCCATTTTCTGCCGCGTACCGGCGACGAACTACAAACGCATATCCGTATTATATCCGAGGCGCTCGGCGTATCTCTGCTTACTGCGGAAACAAAAGTAAACGGAGAGGTCGCTGCCCGGTGCCAGATGAAAATTTATATCGAACCGTCATGATACTGACAGATACGATTCGCGTCCGGGTGCCTTTTTTTGATGTGGATTCCATTCAAATGGTGTGGCATGGTAATTTTGTGAAATATCTGGAAGAAGGGCGGGAATCGTTCGGCGCAAAGTTCGGACTTGAATACATGTATATCTATAATAGCGGCTATGTGGCCCCTATTGCAGATTTGCATCTTGAATACAAAAAGGCGGCCGGAATCGGGGACATACTTCTCATTGATACAACGTATAAGCCCTGCCGGGGAGCCAAGTTGATGTTTGATTATACGATCACGCGTGAAAGTGACGGTGAATTGATTCTGAGTGCATCGACTATACAATTATTTATTACGCGTGAGGGTGTTTTTGAAGTTTCCACTCCGGAATTTTATGCCGAATGGAAAAAAAAATGGAAAGTTGATAAATCATGATGACCCTTCTTAATGACTATTTTAAAATTGACGGTCGGACGGCGGAAAACGGTGAAACCTTGTTTTCCATAACGCTACTGCCTGAATATAAAGCCTATGCCGGTCATTTTCCGGGCAATCCCGTTTCTCCCGGCGTATGCAATATCCAAATGATGAAAGAATGTGCTGAACAACTGGCCGGAAAACCTCTTTTTCTCGGCTATATCTCTCAATGCAGATTGTCGGCAGTCATTACCCCGCAAATCACTCCACAGTTACAGATCCGTATGCAATTGTCCGGGACGGATGATATGTATAAAGTCTGCGCGACGGTATGCGACGATACGACAAAGTATATAGAATTTAAAGGTGAACTTACTCCTCTGAAATGACGTTTTTCTTTATCAACCTGTTCCGTTTTTTCCGGAAACGGAAAGCAACGCTTTATTTGTTGCTGTTTTTATCTTTCGGGCTGTTTACATTCTTCGGATTGAAACTTGCTTACGAAGAAGATATATCAAAATTGTTACCTTCAACCGATCAAACGAAAGCCGAAGGCCTTGTTTTCTCCGAACTGAAGGTGAAAGACAAAATATTTGTCCAGATATTGTCAAAATCCGGTAACACCGATCCGGATCTCTTACTTGAGGCGAGCGATCTGTTCGTCGATTCATTGCTGTCGTACGATGCGAATGACCGGGATGTCGGGGATATCCTGTACAAGATCGACGAAGAAATAAAACAACAGGTAATGTCCTACGCATTGGAACATATCCCCATACTGTTGCGCCCCGAATATTATGAGAAAATAGACTCCCTGACCGGCAAAGAGCATATCTACAAACAAATGGAAGCGAACCTGGAAAAGATATCCTCGCCCGAAGGCGCCGTATTCTATCGCATCATGCGCTATGACCCGGTAAACCTGCGTTCTTTGCTTCTCTCCGGAGGAGGTATGGCGGACGCTTCGGATCATGCGGACGGCGGTATTGCCGGTATGTTGGGAGGTAATTATGCCTCGTACGGAAATCATTTGTTTACTTCGGATACGACGGTCGCATTGGTTTTCATTTCCCCGGATTTCATTTCATTCGATTCAAAAGCCGGCACACGCTTAGTGAAAAAAGTAGAACGTGCCATTCAGCGGCTCGAAGAAGTTTATCCGGATCTCGAAGTCCTTTTTCATGGGCCGCCGGTGCAGAGCGTTTTCAATTCGAGGCAGATAAAGCAGGATCTGCTCCTGACCATGGGCATTTCACTCCTGCTGGCCTGTTTGCTTATCATGATCTGTTTCCGTAATAAATCGACCTTGCCGATGCTGCTGCTGCCGGTTGTTTACGGCGCCTTTTTTGCGCTGTCGTGCATGTTCCGGCTACAGGGAACGATGTCGTTGATGGCATTAGGTATCGGTGCAATCGTGCTCGGGGTCGCATTGAGTTACTGCCTGCATGTCATTACGCACTTCAAATACTTAGTGGATCCGGTGTACGTCCTACGCGATCAGGTCAAACCCGTTATATTAGGCAGCCTGACGACGATCGGCGCTTTTATGGGGCTTCTGTTTACCCAATCTTCACTGCTGCGCGATTTCGGGCTTTTTGCGTCGCTGGCAATGGTTGGAACGACTGTGGCCTGCCTGATATTTCTACCCCATATCTTTGAAACGGTGCGGAACCGTCGCTTTGAGAAAGCGTTCCGTATACTTGAAAAAATCAATTCCCATCCGCTCGACCGTCAGGTATGGCTTTTGACCGCGATACTGATCGTGTTTGCGGCAAGCCTGTTTACCTCATCCCGGGTGAAGTTCGACGCAAATCTCCGAAATATCGGATATTATGAACCTGCCGTCACGCGTTCCATGGAATTGTATGCGGAAAAGACATCGAAAGGACTGGCTGTAAGCAATTATGCCGCAACATCGGGAAGCCTCGATTCGGCGTTTATCCGTCACAGTACGGTCGGCCGAATCTGCGATTCGCTTCAGGCGGCCGGTAAAATAAAAAGTTATACCAAATCGTCTGCGATACTGCTTCCGAGGTCGGAACAGGAAAAGCGTATTTCTACCTGGAAGAATTATTGGAACGACGAACGGCTGAATGAGTTGAGAAGCCATGTGATTGCGGCGGGCGAGGCGAATAAGTTTAAGCCGGCGATGTTCGATCCGTTTTTTGAATTGCTCACGAGGGATTACCGGCCTTCTTCCGTCTATGAGGAGAATGTTTTGCCCGAAGGTTTGATGGCTAATATGATCGAACATTCCCAGGGCATGTATCTCGTATATACCTCCGTTCAATTGGAAGACGAAAACCGGCGGGAAGTAAATGACCTGCTTGCCGCACAAAAAGAGGTGATCGTCGCAGATCCCTTTTATTATACCACCAACATGGTAGAGTTGATACACGATGATTTTAACACCATACTGGGCATATCTTCCTTATTCGTGTTTGTCGTGCTACTGCTTTCGTTCCGAAGCATACCGTTAGCTATCATAGCATTTCTTCCGATGGGTATGAGCTGGTATATTGTTCTCGGCGTGATGGCCGTACTCGGATTGCAGTTTAACCTGATCAATATCGTCATATCGACGTTTATCTTTGGTATTGGCGTGGACTACAGTATTTTTGTGATGGAAGGATTGCTTGTGGATGTAAAAGGCGGCGATAAAAAGCTGTTGATGTATCATAAGACTGCGATTTTCTTATCGGCTGTCGTGCTTATTATCAGCATTTCATCCCTGATGTTCGCCCGGCATCCGGCGCTCGCTTCTATCGGTGTAGCCACTCTTATCGGGATGACTTCCACGATTCTGATCACTTACACCCTGCAACCTTTCCTGTTCAGGCTTCTGATGAAGACGAAGTACCGTAATGTCTTAGAAAAGAGGTATGGCAAAATATGATGTAGTCATCATCGGAAGCGGCCTCGGCGGATTGCAATGCGGCTATATCCTGTCGAAGCATGGCCTGAACGTGTGTGTGCTCGAAAAAGGAGAACAGCCGGGAGGTTGTTTGCAGACCTTTCGACGCGGGAAACATACGTTCGATACGGGGTTTCATTATGTCGGGGGGCTTGACGACGGACAACCTTTGCACCGGCTTTTTGCCTATTTCGGACTGATGGACTTACCATGGCGGCGGATGGACGAAGACGGTTTCGACGAGGTTGTGATTGATAACAAGTCCTATCTGTTTGCAAACGGCTATGATCGTTTTGCGGAAACGCTTTCGAGGCAGTTTCCTCACCAACGCCAAGGCCTGAAAAAATATGCGGATTTCCTGCATAATGTGTCGAATCATATTTTTAACAGTTTTGAGAAGAAAGCGGAAGAAGATTTCTACGGAACATCTCTTTTTGCAAAGTCCGCCTATGATTATCTTGCCTCAACGATCGACGACCCTTTGCTCCGGAACGTCCTTTCGGGAACATCCCTGAAAATGGAATTGAATCCGAAGACCTTGCCTTTATATATTTTTGCCCAGATAAACAGTTCCTTTATTCAGAGTGCATGGCGATTGAAAGGCGGAGGCTCGCAAATAGCCGGTTCGCTGACAAAAAGCATTGAAAGAAACGGCGGAACTGTGCGTATGAAAGCCGAAGTGACACGCCTCATCGAAGCGGCCGGACGGATTGTAGCGGCGGAGGTAAACGGAGCCTTACCGGCTGTTTCCGCCGCTGGGTCGACCGCCTGCGAACCGGTCGCATCGAAAAGCTGCGCCGAACGCATAGAGGCCGATTATTTTATTGCCGACACACATCCGGCAATAGCCCTGTCGCTGATAACAGAAAGCAAACTCATTCGGAACATATACCGGAAAAGGATTCATAACCTGGAAAATACGTTCGGAATGTTTACCGCAAACATTGCATTGAAAGAAGATGCCGTCCCTTACCCGAACCGGAATATTTACGTATATAAAAACGCCGACGTATGGCGCTATGCGGACTATCGGCCGGAACAGGTGAACACATGCGCCCTTGTTTCGTTTCAGGCGCCGGAAGATGGTTCTCCCTGTACACGCAACATGGATATTCTCACTCCGATGTATTGGCCGGAAGTCGAGCCATGGGCCGGAACAACCGTCGGGCGTCGCGGGAATGATTATCAATCGTATAAAAAACAAAAAGCCGAAGCTTGTATAAATCTTGTTTCCAAGCATATTCCCGGTCTGAAAGATGTTTCATATCCGGAAGATGCGATTGAAAAGATTTATACAAGCACCTCGCTCTCTTATCGCGATTATACGGGAACGCCCTGCGGCTCGGCCTACGGCCTGCGTAAAAACTACGAACAACTGCTGACTACGTTACTGTCGCCACGCACGCCCGAACCGAATTTATTCCTTACCGGTCAGAACCTCAACCTGCATGGCGTTCTGGGCGTTTCCATGACTTCATTTTTCACCTGCGCCGAGATCCTCGGCATGGATACGGCTATTCGGGAATTATAACCGGGCATGCAAACCTGCACCGTAAAAGAAAGCATCTATTTCATTTTTGCATAGAAAATGTAATTATTATCTTTTTCGGACACCGAGCTTTTAAGTTTGGTCAGTTTCGCTTTCGCCTCTGCCGACAATTTGCTGTTCGACAGCAACTTATCAAGCTCGTCCATCAGTTCGGCAGGCTCATAGTTTTTTGTATAGTAACCGTTAGAAAACGCATAGGTAGGCCATCCTATTTCACTGTCCCCCCAAAAATCGTTCCGAATCTTGAAGAATGTACCTTTCAACGACGATTTATCAACGATAAAAAATTTGTGATTACCGATATAGGATGAATTTTCACTGACCCGGATTTCTTCTCCCGTCCACCCCGCATAATGATGTGGAAATTCGAAATAGGCATGAGAGGGCGGCGTGTTGCCGGGAAAATCTACCGTAAACTGCGGCAAAAGCCTGCCGGAAATGGGTTCGTAATGATATAACGTGTCTTTGCGCGTATGGAAGCAGAAAACATACGCATCAAAGACGCCTTCGAGATTTTTGGAGGATGAGATCTCGTGGTTGAACGCCGAATACGCCCCGTTGGGTTCGCGAGGATTGATAGACAAGTTACCCGGTTCTACCGCGTTTACGATCTCGCCCGTCTTTTTCTGTGTCCAGGCTATATATTTGTTGCCGATAATCGGTACGGCTACAACCGAAACCAACTCTCCCGAAGGATCGGCGTAAATTTTTCCTTTCGTAATGTTGCCCGGCATATTGATCGGACGGATAAAATTCCCTTCCAGGTCGTATTCAAGAATGTTGCGCGTACTCCATGACAGGATATAGATGCGCTCGTTTTTTTCGTCAAGCGTTGCATCGGCTATGGTGCCGTATTCTCCGGGGCCTTGACCGAAGGCGCCTATATCGGTCAGATATTTACCCGTTTTGTCGAACAATTTGAAACATACATTATGAGCCTGCGCTCCACCCGTCAGAATATATTTTTCGCCGATTGTAACCGACGACTGCGTCGAAATCAGAGCCTCTTCCCGGTCGTCTAATTTTATAACCTCCAATTCTTCCGTAAAAAAACTTAGCGGCAACGTAACCGTATCTTTGAGCAAAGACCATTTGCATACCATTACTTTGTCGTTTCCTGCCGTAACTACGTCGGCAACTTTCCGGCTTTTCTGCAAATCCTGGGCAAAGACGAATCCGACTTCGCATATCAGGAACAATACCCCCGTAAATAATACTTTTCTCATGATATTTATATTTTGAATGATTGATAATTGTACGAAATACCTCATTAGCACTTGTTTGATTGCTTATAAAACACCTCCTTTTGCAGGTGATCCGGTGTCTTCCTTCGTCTTTTTTTCAAATTTACGGACAACGACGTCCTCCGACTGCGGCGGTTTGGGTATAGACGTTTTCATGACAATTGCTCCGTTTCCGGCTTTTTTTCCAAACCGTTTCACTGCTGCATCCGGTTCCAGCGTTTCGATACTTTGTATCAAAGCCGTATTATTGTTCCAACTCCACCACCATTTGCCATCGATGAAATAATACATCTGCGGTTGTCCGCGGTCTATTTCAGGCAAACAGAGGCTTATACCGCCTTTGAAGGTGGGAGAAGGAGAACAATAATACATTAAATGCGCCTTTAAGTTATGATCTTTTGTAAAAGCGAGCAATTGGGTCATCGCCTCTTTGAGCGTCATTTCCTGATGGTTATACCGGAGTATGGAGCTTTGCAACTTTGTGAATTGTTCGTCAACATGGTCCTTTTCCTCCGGTAAGCGTATGAGGGAATCCTGGGGATTCGCTGTATTTGCATAAAAAGTCGCCTCCCATAAATGGGAAACAGCGGCAATGTTCGGCTCTTCACCTGTATATGAAACCGCAATGAGTTTATCCAAAAAATTGCTGCGTTCTTCCCCCTTCTCCATCGATTTTACAGATGTAATGCCTATGCCTAACCACGACTTCAAGTTTGTCGTATCATCGTCGTTCGTTTGGAGAAACGGTTCGTTCAAGTCCCGGAGATCGGAAGGTTGTCCGGCGTTGTTTTCCCTGCGGGCAAATGCCTGCGTCAATAATGCAGTCATGAATATGAAGATCAACATTCTCCACCACGTTCTCGAATTAAATTTTCTGTTCATCATAATTAAACGTTTTTTGATATTACTTTGTGCGAAATTGCTGGCGATCATGAAACGGTTGGAGCCGACCGTTTTTTTTATTAATAACAACTGATATTTTGCGGCATCAATACCTTGATTCAACGTATGGTAGTCGGCTTCATACTCATGGACGGATTTTAACTCTTTCCGTAGCGCCCAGGCCAAAGGGTTGAACCAGTGCAGAACCGTCAGAATGTTTACTAAACAAATGTCTATGGAATGAGCCATACGGAGATGGACGTTTTCGTGCGTAATAATTTCATCGGCATGTTGCCGGAAATCCGTTTCCGACAGAACAATCCATCCGGCAAATGTAAATGAATTTATCCGATGGCGCGACACCAGAACATTCCGTTTTCCATATTTCTCTTTCCTCGCTCCAACGACAATCCTGAAAACGCAAAACAGGGAAAGGAGTACCCCGGCCTGGCTGACCGCCATCCCTGCAAAATATATCGCCGGGAGTAATTTCATGACGCTTTCTATGGCAGAGGGCTCCCGTTTTGCAACCGTTTCCTTATATTCATTGTTTTCAGGCAGTACTGCTATTCTTTTATCCACACCGTTTTCCGCTATTTCAACATCCGAAACAGGTTTTTCGGAGAGCGGCAGAGGAGAATTTTTCAGCTCCGACAAAAAAAGACGCTCGCGGATGGCTTTGCCTACAATCAGAACCACGTCGTTGCCGGAAGACGTAAAAGGTTGCTGTATTAGCGGAATAGCAAGCGAAACCGCCATTATGAAAAGCAATACCGGGCGGTTGAGCCGAAACGACGCCTTATGTTTTAACAACAAGGCGTATAAGCCATATAAAATGCACAGACACAGCGTTGACTTCACTGTGATTAACAAAAAATCATTCATCTTTGTTCCGTTTGTGTTTTTCTTCTACTTCGCGTATGAGCGATTTCAATTCTTCGATCGTCAATTCCTCTTCTTCGATGAAAGTCGTCACCACACGACGGTAAGAATTGTTGAAATATTTACCGATCAATCCTTTAAGGCTTAAATGATGATAACCTTCTTTCGAGAGCAATGCGTAGTACTGATGGGTATTCCCGTAAGCGGTGTGCCCCAGAAATCCCTTTTCCTCCAGACCTCTCACTATCGTCGAAATCGTGTTGTAATGAGGCTTTCGCTCAGAGTAACCGTCATGAATCTGTTTCACGAACAATGGCCCGCGCTCCCAAAAAAAGGACATGATTTCTTCTTCTTTTGCCGTCAATCT
>JAIRSF010000218.1 GCA_031255595.1 Tannerella sp. | reverse complement strand
CACTCCACTGTTGCGCTTTCCAGTACACGTTCGTCCGGTTCGTCATCGGGTGATTCTATATTGATATAGTCTAATAAATACTCATCCTTGAATGACAACAGTGCTTTTCTTTGAAGGTCTATATCGGAAATAGTTGTTTTGAAATTGTTGGGTAGCTTTCCCTGTTTTACGTATAAATCGTTTTTGAGGTGTTGCCGCAATGTCTCTTTACTCCAAAACGAAGTAGCACAATGTTCTATATAAAATATTCGTTCTTCCGATGATTTCGTCTTTGCAATGATTCCATAATGATGAGTAAAGCCAATTGATAAAAATTTCGCCAGTTGCCGGCTGGCAATTTACAAAAACGTGTTCCCACGCGGATTTTAACACCTGCAAAGAGATATTGGCATTGGCAACCATTCGTTTGTCAGCGTATTCAATCCATTCCGTACATGATAAATCAGGCTGCAATGGAATCTGTACTGCCAACTTAATGTTTCAACCGAACAAAGATTCATACAAGATCCGTAAAAACCCTCTTTGGAGTGTATAGAATCAAAAAAAAATAGTATACTTTTACAACCGGTTCAACGTGAATGGTAAATAAGATAATCAGGGTCTGCCGGGTAATGGCAATATTCTGATTATTAACATAAATATGACGTTGTTTTCGTTGGAAAACTATATATAAAAGGCAGAGGGCCGATTGTTTTAACGGAAGATAGATACATTCATTTAACACGTAGAAATATGAAAACAAAAAACATCTTCAACAAAATTGCACAACTCGCTACAATAATGCTGTTTTGTGCAAATATCGCTACCACTTGGGCAGCCGAGCCGAGAATTGTCATTAATAGCGTTCCTTTGATCGGAAAAAACGGCTATGCCGAAGGCAGAGTGATATGGGATGAACTTACCCCCGATAATGTGGGACAATATGCCGTAATAGCATTACTTCACGCAACTTGGCCCGGAGGAGGGGGGTATTATGTGAAACCGGACTACAGTAGTTATCTTAATGCCATAGACGCTACCGGTAATTTTTTTGTGCGCATTACGACCGGCGGTGTTGACGCTGACGCCGATGAAGTTATTTTTTACTTTGTAGAACGGGCAAACTTCAATGGTATTGGCGGAGAACTATTAAATCGTCCGGCTATGATGACCGGAAAATATTTGTCAACGGCAACCATTTACCGCAGCAGTTGGGCGCCGCCGCTTACATCCAACATTCCTCCGGGATTTGTTGCAGCAGGTACGGTAATTACATTGTCCTGTCGGGAAGGAGGCGTTATTCGCTACACCTTAGACGGCAGCGATCCTATTACATCACCTTCTGTTCAAACATACGGCAACAATGTGTTTACGGTGCCGGAAGACGGCGCTCTGCTTGTCAAAGCTACAGTCGAAACATCAAACTTATACAGCTCCGTCTATTCTTTTGTGTGGTTACCCAAAGAGCCTTTGATTACCCCATTTTGGGGACTGAATGTTTCTCTTGCACTGAACGGCGAGTATTTCGGCTACCCATTGACGGAAAGCACCACACGCGAGAGAATATTGCCTTTAGTCCCGCTGACAAAATGGATACGAACTTTCTCTACAACAGGCAACGGACATGAATACATCAACAAAATAGCTAAGGACGCAGGCTTACGCACAATGACCGGTCTGTCTATTACCAATGATGCGGCAAATAACAACGCACAAATAGAAGGTTTACGGCAAATGTTGGAAGAAGGCCCGGCTCCCGACCTCATCGCAGTAGGAAACGAAACCTCTCTCATGGGAGTCAGCCCGGCAACGCTTGCATCGTGTATTGACGCAGTACGTGAAATGGTATTGGAACAAGATTTAATAATACCTGTAGGAAGCGTGGATATTGCCGGCGCTTCGCGGATTCCCTCTGTTTTGGAAAAACTTGACTTTATTGGCGTGAACATCTACAACGGTACTTGGGATAATACGCCTGAAAGTCAAATGTTTGATGCAATGAAACAGACTTTCGAGGAAAATGTTTCCGAATTTTCGTCAAGAAAACTTGTTTTACTCACCGAAACCGGAACGCCATATAGCGGAGGCGCATACTCTTTTCCGGGTGGAACACAAACGGCGTCGAAAGAAAAAGCGGCAAACTATCTGTGCGGATTTCTTGACTGGATAAAACGCGATGACATTCCTTCATTCTATTTTGAGGCTTATGATGAACCTGTTAAATCGCAAGGAGGCGGACAAATAATAGAACAATATTTTGGTATATTGGATGGTAATTTGGAAATCCATTCATTCTACCAAGACTGTATTAATCATAGCCTTGCGGGTATTTCACCCATAAAGTCAACCGGCAACCGAACCATCTTTTATCCAAACCCGACAACCGGTAAAGTTTTTTTTAATACAGAGAGTAATATCAGGTTTTGCGATACGAGAGGCTTGCTTTTACAGGAAGCTTTCGGCAATCAAGTCGATTTATCGGCTTATCCGCAAGGAATTTATTTCTTGCAGGTAAATGGCGTATGGAATAAAGTAGTAAAAAAATAAACATTATGAACATGAAACAATTAGATTATAAGCTGACAATGTTAGGTCGTCGCCCGAACAAGGGAATTGAATATGGTTTTCGCACTCCGGATGGAAATGAGTATTGGTGTAGGGAATATGAACTCCAGACTGTTATGGGGCGTGTAACGCGCATTCGCCTATGGCTTTTCCTCCGGGATTGGGAAAAAGAGCAGGGAAAAACCGAAAGCGAATTGACTGATTACGAGGATTTCAAAAAAATGCTGAAAACGGAAAATTGGCCCGTTGGATTTGATCCGGGATATGTTCCCTACCAGTAATAAAGGATTGAAAAAGATTTTTTGTACTTTTGTACATTGAAATTATAAATCAAATGATCATATATCACACGACATTTCATTTATCGGATGAAATATACCCCGAAGGGTTGAATTATCTTAAAGCGGCCTATATACCGGCTGCGACGCGCAGCGGAGTTCTTCATTCCCCGAAAATGCAGCGCGTTTTGAATGAGGAAAACGAAGGCGGCGGTGTCAGTTTATCCGTACAGTTCCTTGTTGCGGACACAAAGCTTCTGGAAGACTGGATGAATAAAGAGGGAAGCCGTTTGCAGCAGGCGATGATGGAAAAGTTTCAGGATCAGATCGCCGGGTTTTCTACTTTGTTGGAGGAGATAGAGCTTTAACCGGTTGCGAGGCATGAATAAAGAACGTATCATATTAGGCATTGATCCCGGCACCATTGTTATGGGCTACGGCGTTTTGCATATCGCGTCTAAAAAGCCGCAGTTAGTGACCATGGGGGTGCTTAAGTTGAATAAATATGAGAATCATTACCTCCGGCTTCAACATATATTCAACCGGGTGACGCAGTTGATCGATTCATACCATCCGGACGAACTTGCTATTGAGGCTCCTTTTTTCGGCAAGAATGTTCAAAGCATGCTGAAGTTGGGCCGCGCACAAGGCGTCGCCATTGCGGCTGCTCTTAGCTACAATCTTCCTATCCGCGAATATGCTCCGCTTGAAATAAAGATGGCTATAACAGGCAACGGACGCGCCTCGAAAGAGCAAGTCGCCGGGATGTTGCAACGAATGCTGCATATACCGGATGAAAATATGTTGCCCCAGCTTGATGCAACCGATGGGCTTGCCGCCGCTTTTTGCCATTATCTGGAAACGGATCGTCCTACGGTTGAAAAATCTTATTCCGGCTGGAAAGATTTTATTTCAAAAAATCCGGATAAGGTGCGAAAGTAAATCGTCCCGTCACACGACTCCCTGCGCGATCATGGCTTTGGCGACTTTCATAAATCCCGCAATATTGGCGCCTTTGACATAGTTGATGTAATCTCCTTCTTTTCCGTATTTTACACACTGGTTGTGGATATCGTTCATGATTTGATGTAACTTTTTGTCCACTTCTTCGGGAGTCCATGATATGTGCATGGCATTTTGCGTCATTTCAAGTCCCGACGTTGCCACACCCCCCGCATTGGCTGCTTTCCCGGGAGCATAAAGTATTTTCTTCTCAATGAACAGGTCGGCGGCCTCTGTGGTACATCCCATGTTCGATAGTTCCGTCACGCAGATGACGCCGTTTCCGATTAACCTTTCGGCGTCGGAGGTGTCCAACTCGTTCTGTGTGGCGCATGGCAGGGCGATATCGACTTTTTGTTCCCATGGACGTTTCTGGGGGAAAAAGGTCGCACTGTTAAATTTGTCGGCGTAAGGCGCAACAATATCTTCACAGGAATCGCGCAGTTCGAGCATATAGTTGATCTTATCGCCTTTTATGCCTTCCGGATCGTAGATATAACCGTCGGGGCCGGAAATAGTGACCACTTTGGCTCCCAACTCGGTCGCTTTGACGGCCGCTCCCCAGGCCACATTGCCGAAACCGGATAAGGCTATTATTTTACCTTTTATATCTATTCCATGCTCCTGCAACATGCGGTTGACGAAATACAGGCCTCCAAAGCCGGTTGCTTCGGGACGCAGTATGGAGCCTCCGTATTCAAGGCCTTTACCCGTAAATGTACCGGTATTTTCACACGCCAGTTTTTTGTACATGCCGTATAAATAACCTATTTCTCGTCCGCTTACGCCTATATCTCCCGCCGGGATGTCTAAGTTCGGGCCGATATTGCGCCATAGTCCCGTCATGAAAGCCTGGCAGAAACGCATTATTTCGGCATTACTTTTGCCTTTGGGAGAGAAATCCGATCCTCCTTTTCCACCGCCCATCGGCAGTGTGGTAAGGGCATTTTTGAAAATCTGTTCAAATCCCAGAAATTTCAAAATAGATAAATTGACCGATGCATGGAAGCGTAAACCGCCTTTGTATGGCCCGATTGCATTATTAAATTGCACGCGGTAACCGAGGTTTACATGGATTTCTCCTTTGTCGTCGACCCATGGTACGCGGAAGGTAATGATACGATCCGGCTCGGTAAGGCGTTCGATTATTTTTGCTCTCTCAAATTCCGGATGATCGTTGTATATATCTTCTATGCTGACCAGAAATTCGCGGACAGCCTGCATGTATTCTTTCTCTCCGGGATGTTTTGCTTCCAATTCGGCTAAAACTTGTTCTGTTTTCATCACTTTGTTATTTATGTTGTCATTTAAAAATTTGTGTCATAGGCCGTCCGATCCATACCTGCGGTTGCGGCAGATCGAAAATGCAGGCAATGGTCGACGCGACGTCGAACTGCATCATACTTTCATCGAAAATCACCCCCTTTTTTATATTTTTTCCGCTGACGATGAACGGTGTTTCCATTTCCAACATTGTTTTTCCGCCATGCCCTTTATTTATACCTCCATGATCCGCAGTGATGATAAAAATTGTTTCATCATACATTCCGGCATTTTTAACAGCCTCTATGATTTTTCCGATATATCCGTCTAAGCGGGTGAGGGTCGTATAGTAACCGGGTGTATCATGGCCTTCCTGATGACCTATATGGTCCGGTTCGTCAAATATGATTGCGGCAAGAACCGGTTTTTTTTCGGTGATATAACGAACGGCCATATTGCACAAGCCGTCCGGCACCACTTTGTAGTCGGGAGATTGTTCGTGGTAATGAAGGGATAAGGTGTCCACCAGATATTTTATACCCTCCCAATCATAGATACAACCTATTTCCGCATGAGGCTCTTTCTCCCTCAATAACTGAAAGATGGTCGGGAAAATATTGTTTTTCCCCGTCACACGCGAGGGCAGTTCCGGCGTCTTGGATCCCCACTCGGTGTAACCATGCAGTTCCGGCCCGGCTCCCATGAACATGGAGGCCCAGTTTACGGCACTCGACGAAGGAAGCACAGAGCGTTTTTTGAGCGTATAGGCGCCCTCCTCCGCTAATTTTTTTACATTCGGCATGTTCGCTTTCTCAAAGCTGTAAGAACCCCAGCCGTCCAATCCTATCAGGATGACATGTTTTGCCTTGACGGTCGCCGATAAATCGCATGCCGCTGCAATGACAAATAGCGATAGGAAAATTCTTTTTATTGTACTCATAACATTCTTTTCGTGTTAAATAAATAGTGATACTTGCAAAATTCACCGCAAAGGTAGGAAAAATAAATACTTTTTGTAAGTGTAACGGAGCATGTTTTTTCACCTGCTAAAAAACATAGTTTATAAACAGATGTACATGGGGCGCAAATTTCGCTAATTATTACGTATTTTGTGCAGATTTATGAAGATATCATTTAATATTTCAAACATTTATTTATTATGAAAGTTTATCAAACAAGTGAAATTAAGAACGTTTCAATTTTGGGAAGTTCTGGCGCCGGGAAAACCACCCTTGCTGAAGCAATGCTTTACGAGGGTGGTGTTATAAAACGTCGCGGGTCTGTAAAAGCCGGTTCTTCGGTTTGTGATTATTTTCCGGTAGAGAAAGAATATGGATATTCGGTTTTCTCTACCGTTTTTAGTGTGGAATGGAATGGCTTGAAGCTGAACTTTATCGATTGTCCGGGTTCGGACGATTTTATCGGGGGGGCTGTTTCCGCATTGAATGTTACGGATACCGCTTTGATGGTTATCAATGCCCAATATGGCGTTGAAGTAGGTACGATCAATCAGTTTCGTTATACGGAACAATTTCATAAACCGGTGATCTTTATCATCAATCAGCTTGATAATGATAAGGCGGATTATGAATCGGCCGTTTCGCAGTTGAAGGAAAATTACGGGAGTAAGGTCGTACAGATTCAGTATCCGGTTACCTGCGGATCTTCTTTCAATGAAGTGGTGGATGTGCTTAAAATGAAACTTTACCGCTGGAAGCCCGAAGGCGGGGTGCCCGAGGTGCTCGACGTCCCGGAGAGCGAGATGGAGAAAGCAACCGAATTGCAGCGCGTACTTATCGAAGCGGCGGCAGAGCATGACGACTCGCTGATGGAAAAATTTTTCGATCAAGGCTCGCTGACGGAAGATGAAATGCGTGCCGGAATACGCGCCGGGCTGGTGACGCGCGGTATGTTCCCGGTGTTCTGCGTCTGTGCGGAACGGGATATGTGCGTACGCCGTACGCTCGAATTTCTCGGCAATGTGGTGCCTTGTACGGATAAGATGCCTCGCTTGGTAACGACGGAAAGCGAGGAGGTTACCCCGGATGCGGAAGGCCCTGCCAGTTTGCTATTCTTTAAAACGACTATCGAACCGCATATCGGTCAGGTTTCTTACTTTAAGGTCATATCGGGAAGGGTAAAATCGGGAGATGATTTACAGAATATTGACCGCTCCTCGAAGGAGCGTATCGCCCAATTGTTTGTTGTCGGCGGACAGATGCGGACGGAAGTGCCGGAGATGGTGGCCGGAGATATCGGAGCGACGGTTAAGATGAAAGATGTGCGTTTGGGTAATACGTTGAACGGTAAAGGATGTGATTATAGATTTAATTTTATCCGTTATCCGGAGCCTAAGTATCGTCGCGCCATCAAAGCGGTGAATGAGTCGGATGCGGAAAAATTGAGCGAGATCCTCACCCGCATGCATGAAGAAGATCCGACCTGGCTGATTGAGCAGTCAAAGGAATTGAGGCAAACGATCATATCGGGACAGGGAGAGTTTCACCTTCGTACGTTGAAATGGCGAATAGAGAACAATGATAAACTTTCAATCGAATTTCTTGAGCCGAAGATTCCGTATCGTGAAACGATCACGAAGTCTGCACGCGCCGATTATCGCCATAAAAAACAGTCGGGAGGAGCCGGCCAGTTTGGGGAAGTGCATCTTATTATCGAACCCTACTACGAGGGGATGCCTGCTCCTACCGTTTACCGTTTCGGCGGACAGGAGTTTAAAATGAGTGTGCGTGACGAACCGCAGGTGATCGACCTGGAATGGGGTGGAAAATTAGTCTTTGTAAATTGTATTGTCGGCGGATCTATTGATTCCCGTTTCCTGCCTGCGATACTGAAAGGTATTATGGCGCGTATGGAACAAGGGCCGCTTACCGGGTCGTATGCACGTGATGTACGTGTATGTGTGTATGATGGAAAAATGCACCCGGTCGACAGTAATGAAATATCTTTTATGCTGGCCGGACGTAACGCTTTCAGTATGGCCTTTAAAGAAGCCGGCCCGAAAATCCTGGAACCGGTCTATGACATAGAGATTCTTGTGCCGGCTGATTTCATGGGCGATGTGATGGGCGATCTGCAGGGACGCCGCGCCCTGATTACAGGAATGAATAGCGAAAAAGGGTATGAGAAGATTATGGCGAAAGTGCCGTTGAAAGAAATGTCGAGCTATTCTACTTCATTGAGTTCGATTTCCGGAGGACGTGCATCGTTTACAATGAAATTCTCTTCCTATGAGTTGGTACCCCCCGATGTTCAGGAAAAGTTACTGAAAGAGTATGCGAAATCGCAGGCGGAAGATTAACGAATGAAGGAGCGGGATCGGATGCGGAAAAATTAAGCGAGATCCCCACCCGCATGTATGAAGAAGACCCGCCCCGGCCGGTTGAGCCGTCGTTGGCGATTCATGTGAATAAAGATAACGGTATCCGGAGATAATTTCGGATACCGTATTTTTTATTTCTGTTTTCTCAGATTTTTGTATAACGGTACAAAAACGATGACGGCAGATGCCACAATGGAAAAAACCACCATGAAATCAATTTCCTTGCTATATGCGAGCAGCATATAACACAGGACGATCCAGAGTAATATGATACAGATAGCCTGTGAGTTCGTAATTTTTCTACGTGCCATAACGGATATTTATTAATCGTGCGTTCGTTGTTGTAATTCCCCTGTCCTTATCCTTATCCGGAGTAAGCCCTCTTTTTATAATTCACCTTTATAGTGTTTATTCAGAAAAACGAGCAAAACAAAAAGGACTACAATTAATAAAATGATAATTGTCATTATTTTAGACAACCTCGCCTGGCCTTGTTCGTAATCGGCCTGTTCCTGATTTTCGGATGCAGGCGGCGGTTCCGACGGATCTTTTGACAAGCCGGTTCCGCTTTGTTCGTAATCGGCCTGCTCCCGGTTTTCGGATGTATATGATTCCGGCAGTTCGACCTCATATCCATGATCTACCATAATCACCGCCGCACGCGATACGTCTTTTTCAAGTATTTCGACTCTGGCGCCCCCGGCGTCATTTCCAAATAAGAGGCTGCCGCTTAGCCCGTTCTGCACGTAACATTCGATTCCTTCCGACCGGAGAAGGTTCGCCAGCATCTCCGCATCGGCTGCTTGTTGGAACCGCGCTATTTCAATCATTCTGTCTTCCATATATCATTGCTGTATTATTCTGCAAAAATAGTGCAAATCGGATGCAATGACAAAATAAAAAGACGGAAATCATTCCATTTGTGCATAAGATGGCATTGGAGGACTTTGGGCACACGTTCGTTTACTCTATTTTATATACTCTCAGCCCGATACTGTGGAGTAGGGGGATGATGTTTTCTACGGCTTTGAGGTCTTTCAGCTGTTCTTCTAATTCCAGGTTTTCCCAATCGGTCAGCAGGTGGCTGAGTTTTTCTTTGCGCATTTCACGGATAGCGGTGTCTTGTTGCCGGGAGGCGCTCATGGCGTCCCATTCTTTTTCCGGAATTGTTTTTTTGGCCGTTTCCAATCCGGTGGAGATAGGGGCGTATTTCCATCCGTTGGCCAATTTTTCCTTCCACCAGCGCAGATGCTCTTTTTGCGCCAGCGATAGGAGCGTTTCCCGGTCGAATTGTTCGATGGAATGGAATAAGGTGTCTCTGGAATCGTATTCGTAGCCGATGGATTTT
>JAIRSF010000191.1 GCA_031255595.1 Tannerella sp. | reverse complement strand
ACATTCAGCGGTACTTCTAAAATAGAATTGGGTAAATAAAAAACGGTAGATTTTCCCATATGTTCTAATAATGTGGTTAACCGTATCAGCGTTAATCAAAAGTAAAACCCCAAAAGTTTTGTCAAACTTTTGGGGTTTTTCATTACATGTTCCCTTTCCGACACACCTTGTTTCGGAATTCGGCGATTTTGGGGAGAATAATTTATGCAAAGAGGGTTGCCCTTTTAGCGGAGCAACCCTCTTTGTATTGTTATCATCGTGTATGCTTACACTTGATTCGGGATTAAAATCTTTTTTCCTTGATACGGGCTTTTTTGCCTGTAAGCTGACGCAGATAGTATAGTTTTGTACGACGCACTTTACCTCTTTTATTTACTGCAATACTTTCGATAAAAGGCGATTCGATCGGGAAAATCCTTTCCACTCCTATATTTTCAGAGATTTTACGTACGGTAAAACGTTTCTTTGTTCCATGACCGGAAATACGTATAACTACACCGCGATATTGCTGTATACGTTCCTTATTACCTTCTTTAATGCGATAAGATACGGTTATCGTATCACCGCTGTTGAACGAAGGATGCTCCTTCTGAGTAGCAAATGCTTCTTCTGCGACTTTAATTAAATCCATTGTTTTATAGCTCTTTATATGTTTAACAATTAACAAAACGCAACATAACGGGTATCACTTTTCCCGACAGCGATTACGTAAAGCGGATGCAAAGATAGTGAATTTTTTAATCCCGGCAACATTGATGGTTCGTTTTTCAACAAATAAACAAAAAACACTTTCCGGTTACGGAATAAAAAATTATTTTTGTCGGCAAAAAATAATAAGAATCATGATGAGAAAGCATTTATTCAATTATATATACATTATATTATTATTACATGTCACAACGATCTATTCGCAAACAAAGCCCCGGTTATTTTCTGCGGTCGATGAAGAGGCAATGAATCACTGGGTTGACTCCGTATTCGACAGTATGACGGAAGACGAACGTATCGGCCAGCTTTTTATGGTTGTCGCGGAACCCGTCAGTGAAACAAGAAACATAACCCGGCTGATCAAACTTGTGAATGAACAAAAGATCGGAGGTATTTTATTTCAAAAAGGCAACCCGGAATCGCAGGTGACCGTAACCAACCGGCTCCGGAAAGAGGCGCGTATACCTCTGTTGATCGCTCTCGACGGCGAATGGGGGCTATCCATGCGCCTGAGCCATACGACCCGCTTTCCCAAAAATATGATGATCGGCGCGATAAGCGATTTAAGCCTCATCGAACAATATGGGGAGGAGGTCGGACGCCAATGCCGCGAGATGGGTATACATGTGAACTTTGCACCGGATATGGATGTGAACAGTAATGCGGCAAACCCCGTAATCGGGATACGTTCGTTCGGCGAAGATCCCGAAGACGTCGCCCGCAAAGCCCTCGCATACGCACGAGGACTCGAAAATGCCGGTATCATTTCCGTTGCCAAACACTTTCCCGGGCATGGCGATACGAATCAGGATTCGCACCACCTGTTGCCGACCATCCCTCATGACAGGGAACGTTTAGAGCGCGTTGAACTGTATCCTTTCGAACGGTACATAAAGAGCGGCTTTTCCGGTATTATGACGGCTCACCTGAATATTCCGGCATTAGGAACAAAAGGTCGTCCGGCTTCATTTTCCAGGGAGGTGGTAACCGAACTGCTCCGCGATCAATTGGGATTTCGCGGACTTTGTTTTACGGACGGATTGGCCATGAAAGGCGCCGTTGCGGGCAAAAAAGAGAGCATCGCCGTCGAAGCGCTGAAAGCCGGAAACGATGTATTGGTCGGCCCCGTCAACCCGGAAAAAGAATTTGAGGCGGTTAAAAACGCCGTCAAACGGAAGAAGCTCAAAAGGTCGGAATTAGACAGGAGTTGCCGCAAGGTACTGTGTTATAAGTATATCGCCGGATTAAACAGCCTTAAAACGATACCGTCGAAATCTTTATACGAAAGGCTTAATACGCCCTATTCCGAATGGTTGAACGCCAAACTAAACGCCGAAGCTATTACCCTTGTCAAAAACAACGAAGACGTCCTCCCTCTTAAACAATTGAATAAAAAACGGATCGCCGCCGTTTCATTAGGCGGAGCAACCGATAATGAGTTTCAACGGATATTGAAAAGATATGCGGACGTCGATTGTTATAACATTCCCAACCGGGCGGAATACAAGGAGAAAAAAAACATCTACGACCGGCTGGACGACTACGACGTCATTATCTGCAGCATACACAACGCCGGGGCCGAAGACTGTCCGGAATTAAACGGCCTTGCCTTAAAAAAGGAGCTTATCCTCACATTTTTCACCCTACCCTACCGGTGTGCAAAGTTCGGACACTCCATCAAAGACGCCCGGGCCGTACTCCTGGCTTACGAAGATACCTCTTTATCCGAAAACTATGCTGCACAGGCGATATTCGGCGGAATAGCGACCCGGGGAATATTATCCGTAAATATTCCGGATCTTTTTGCGGCGGGAACAGGTTTTTTTACGGAAAAAACAAGGTTAGGTTATCATCAACCGGAAGAAGCCGGCATCGACCCGTACAAACTACAGTTGATAGACACCATTATACAGGAAGGGCTTGATGAGGGCGCTTATCCGGGCGGACAGGTGATTATAGCAAAAGACGGTATGATCGTATATCATAAATCTTTCGGACATTTCGACTATACAAAGAAACAAAAGGTAACGGAAAACACCGTATACGACCTGGCTTCCGCCTCAAAGGCTACGGGTACACTGCTTTCGCTGATGAAATCGTATGACGAAGGCAATTTTCAACTGACAAATAAAATATCCGCATTTATCCCGGAACTGAAAAAATCCGATAAAAAGGAAATAATAATCAGGGATCTGCTATACCATCAATCCGGGCTTCCCGCCACGATCCCATTCTACGAACAGGCCATTGATAAAGACAGCTACTCCGGTTCTTTATACAGCCGGAGAAAAGACCCTGCACATACTTTACTGTTTGATGCGCGCACCTATGTAAACCCCCATTTCAAATACAATCCGGAGATCGTTTCCGACAAAAGTAAAAAAGGATTCACGACGGAGGTAGCGCACAATATGTATGTAAGCGACGTTTTTGTTACCGACAGCATCATCGCGGGCATCAAAAACGCCCGGCCGGGAACTCCCGGTAAATATGTTTACAGTTGCATTAATTTCATTCTGTTGAAAATGATGGTCGAACGCCAAACAGGAGAAAAGATGGATGAATACCTGGCGAAACATTTCCTGGCTCCCCTCGGAGCATCGTCAACCGCCTATACACCTTTGCGTTATATGGACTCATCGCGGATAGCGCCTACGGAAAACGATCGTTTTGTACGCAAACAGGTCATACGCGGCCATGTACACGATGAGGCGGCCGCATTTCAGGGCGGCGTATCCGGTAACGCCGGATTATTTTCTACAGCCGACGATCTGGCCAAGATGCTGCAACTATACCTCAATGACGGCCTATACGGAGGTGAACGATATCTGTCTACACGTACATGCAAACTGTTCACCGGCAGTAAATCGCCGACAAGCCGCCGCGGACTGGGTTTTGACAAACCGGATATTAAAAATCCCCGGAGATCGCCCTGCGGATTGTCGACCCCTTCCGGCGTCTACGGACACACCGGATACACCGGAACTTGTTTCTGGGTCGATCCCGTCAATAAGATGTTCTTTATTTTTCTGAGCAACCGCACTTATCCTTCACGTACAAATACCAAACTGTTTTCGTTAGATATACGCACCCGCATACAGGAAGCCCTATACAAAGCGATGTGAAAAAAGGCGCATCCGATATGAACGCGCCTGAATAACCTCTTGCAGAAAAATATTATTCAAATTTCTTATTGAGAAATATGTGGGCGGCAAAACCGACAATAACCGCAGCTAAGCCCGTACCCAAAATCACATTACTCCGCAGGCTCGTAAACGCGGCAAAAGCCAACAGTCCTACGCCAATAAGGAGAATAACAATTCCCAAACTCTTCATTAATGTATTCATCGTATTAATTTTTAATTTGTTTTGCTTGTTTTCTGCTACAAATAAAGCAATAATAAACTGATCTGAAAAATTTTTTAGGGAAAAAATGATAAAGAAATTCTTTTTTCCTCTTATTTTTGCAATTATTTTCAATGAAATCGCATGTTACATATATTGTATAAGGTATACTTTTGGCTGATAGCCATACCCATATTCGCCGTATTGACATTACTAACGGCCGGAATCGTTATCATCGGCTGCCCGTTGGGGGGAGAACGATTCTTCTCCTATTATCCCGGTGCGCTCTGGTCCCGAATGGCATGTATATTAAGCCTGTGTCCGGTGAGCGTGAAAGGACGGAAAAATATAAGAAAAGGACAATCGTATGTTTTCGTGGCAAACCATCAAAGCGCCTATGATATTTTTGTCATCTACGGCTTTCTGGGCGCTCCTATAAAATGGATGATGAAAAAGGGCTTAGCCAAAATACCGTTTGTGGGTTACGCTTGCCGTATGGCCGGCTTTATTTTTGTAGACAATTCTTCGGCCCGCTCCGCACAAAAAAGTGTAGCCGAAGCGGAACACAAACTTAAACATGGTCGCTCGCTTATCATTTTCCCGGAAGGAGCGCGTACACCCGACGGCCATCTGAAACGATTCAAGAGAGGAGCCTACCAGATCGCGGTGACCCAACAGCTTCCGATCATCCCCATAACGCTCAACGGCCCCTATAAAGTAATGCCCATAGGCTCATGGGACGTACGGCCGCATCGCATGGAAATGATCATACATCCTCCCATTATTCCCCCTCAAAAAAAGGAAGACGACAAGGACATACTTCAAAAGCTGGCAGAATCCACCCGGCAAACCATCTATTCGACACTATGGAATGAATTTCAGTGATATTTTTTGCTTTTTATCTTCAAAAAACTTGTTTATCAAAAATAAATCCTTTCCTTTGCAAGGTATTATTTATTTTTTAATTTTTATTTTATGAACATTTACGTAGGAAACCTGAGTTATCGTGTTCGGGAGGACGAGTTGAAATCAGTTATGGAGCAATATGGAATTGTTGACTCCGTAAAAGTAATCAAAGACCGCGAAACCGGTCGATCGAAAGGCTTTGCTTTCGTTGAAATGCAAGACGACGAAGATGCGAAAAGAGCCATCGATGAATTGAATGAAAAAGAATTGGAAGGACGCCAGATGGTTGTCAAAGAAGCTATACCCAAAAAGTAATCATTTTTTTTATTCAATAAACGAAGGAGGGTGTGTCACAGGATGATTTCACCCTCTTTTTTCGGATGAAAAACCCGCTACTTTCATGAAAGGTATTTTTTCAAATCGTTCGGTATGGTTTCAGGTGGGAATATTATCTTACCTGTTTTTGTTCGGCCTGGTGTTAAGCTCTGCGATTACTTTCGCAATGAACATGCTGTTCGGCATGGAGGCGGATCCTGCAACGGGAAACGCCTATGCTTCGTCGTTCTACAGTATACACGCAACACAATTCATTTCCGACCTGTTCGTCTTTTTATTACCGGCCGTCGGCAGCGCTTACCTGTGCAGCCGTACGCCCGGAAAATTCCTGCATTTTCGAAAAATATCCAACATACGCATATTCATATTAGCGGCGTTTATGGTCGTTCTGATATTGCCGACCATTGATATCACATCCTACTTAAATCAAAACATACATCTACCCGAGTTTATGTCTTCTTTGGAAAAATGGATGTATGAAACGGAAAAAAATCTCACTCAAATCACCGACGGACTGCTTTCGGAGAAAGGGATCCTTACATTTACAATAAACATTTTCATGCTTGCCGTAATGGCGGGCCTGACGGAAGAGATCCTGTTCAGGGGCGCCCTTCTTTCAATTATAAGAAAAAAAACGACCAATCCTCATATCGCTATATGGATCGTCGCGATCATCTTCAGCGCCATACACTTTCAGTTTTACGGATTCATACCACGCATCCTGTTAGGCGCATTCCTCGGATACCTGCTCTATTGGAGCAACAGTATCTGGGTGCCCATATTCGCTCACTTCGTAAATAATGCAATGGCTGTGACCGGAAGTTATATCGGATTCTCTTCGGTTTCGGAAAACAGCATGACGTCCGAAATACCGGAAATGGAAACGGGAGAACCGATTATAACAATAGTTATGGCCATAGTCGGACTCATATTATTTGTGATATGCGCAAAAATCATTAAAAGATTAAGCCGGGAATAAAAAGGCTATAACGCTTTCCTTCGCAGTTCGAAATCGCGCCCTAAATATTTTTCACGAACAATCTCATTAGCGGCCAGTTCTTCCGCCGTCCCCTGAAATAAAACTTTTCCTTCAAACAGGAGATAAGCGCGATCGGTTATACTTAATGTTTCATGAACATTATGGTCGGTTATCAGGATGCCGATATTCTTATGTTTAAGGCGGCCTACGATTGTTTGTATATCCTGTACGGCAATCGGATCCACTCCGGCAAAAGGTTCGTCAAGCATAATAAATTTAGGATCGATGGCCAAACACCGGGCGATCTCCGCGCGACGGCGTTCACCTCCCGAAAGACGATCGCCAAGGTTCTTCCTCACCTTATGCAAACCAAACTCATCAATCAGGCTTTCCACCTTCTCTTTCTGATAATCCTTCGGTTTGTCCGTCATTTCGAGAACCGCTTTCAGGTTATCTTCGACAGTCATTTTACGAAAAACGGAAGCTTCCTGCGCCAGGTAACCGATACCCTGACGGGCGCGTTTATAAACCGGATAATTCGTGATCTCCAGGTCATCAAGGAAAATCTTACCGTTATTAGGCGTTACAAGGCCGACGGTCATATAAAAAGTAGTCGTCTTACCCGCGCCGTTAGGCCCGAGCAATCCTACAATTTCACCCTGCTTCACATTGACGGAAACATGATTTACAACCGTTCGGTTGCGATACTTTTTAACCAGATCTTCCGTTCGCAGAATCATCTGCTGTCTTTCCACATTTTCCATATATGGGGGCAAATATAGTGCAAATCGAACGCAATGACAAAAGAAAATTTATTTTATTTTGAAATTGCTGAGATGCCGCCTATATTCTGTTTTGACAAAATATAGTGCAAGCCGAGGGAAGTACAAAATAAACTCCCGTCTTTTATTTTCAAAAATAAATTTATCTTACCTAAAAGATATGTATTTTTCCCGTTTATTTTTGCCAAATAAAAATAAACCACTAATTTTATGGGCTGAAAAAGAACTATTAACTATTAAAAATTATATAAAAACATGGAAAACAGAAAGTTACGCATGGGAATTGTTGGTGGAGGCTTGGATGGATTTATCGGTTCCGTCCACATACGCGCCGCCTTAATGGAAAGTCAAATCGAATTGGTTTGCGGATGTTTCAGTATTAACCCGGAAATATCCATCAAATCCGGACGTCATTATGCCGTTCCGGATGATCGCATATACAAATCCTATCACGAAATGTTTGAAAAAGAAGCGTTAATACCTGAAGATAAACGCATGCAGTTTGTGGTTGTCGTTACGCCGAATCATGTACATTACGAACCGGCCGCCATGGCATTGGATCGCGGTTATGATGTTGTGATTGATAAACCCATGACCTTCTCGCTGGAGGAAGCCAAAGCGTTACAGGAAAAAGTAGAAAAAAACGGACGCACACTTGCCCTGACACATGTTTATAGCGGATATCCCGCCATAAAAGAAGCCAAAGCGCGCATTGCACGCGGCGATCTGGGTAAAATACGTCGTGTCTTTGTAGAATATTCGCAGGGATGGCTTGCCCAACGTATTGAATTGGAGGGAGGAAATAATGCCGGATGGCGCACGAACCCGAAAACTTCGGGCAAAGGCGGATGTGTAGGCGATATCGGTACGCACGCATGGCACCTGTGTGAATATGTAACAGGGCTTAAAGTGACCGATATCTGTGCGGAATTAAAAACATTCGCCCCCGGAAGGCCTATTGACGACGACGCCGCCGCTTTCATGCATTTCGAAAACGGAGTAACAGGCATCTTACAAACCACACAAATAGCGACCGGAGAAGAAAACAATTTGCGTATACGCATTTACGGCGAAAAAGGCGGGCTGGAATGGATACAGATGGAGCCTAACACATTATACGCCAGATGGTCGGACAGGCCCACAGAAGTAGTAAGGATCGGCAGCGGATACGGCTACCTGAGCGATCCGGCGAAATGGAATATCCGCATACCGGGAGGACATCCGGAAGGATTCATCGAATCGTTTGCCAATATTTACAAAAATTTTGCATTAACGGTTAAGGCTCGTTTAGCCGGAGAAACACCGAAAGCGGAATATCTTGATTTCCCCAATGTTTACGACGGAGTGCGCGGCATGCAATTCATTGAAACGATGATCGCCTCAGGCTATGATAATGACAAAAAATGGGTAAAATGGGTAGATTAAGGAACTACGATAAAAAGAAAAAAGGAAAGAAAAAACAGATTTTCTTGGCCGGTATCATTACCGGTTTTATAATTTTTATTTCGGTTTATCAGGTATCCGTATATTATTCAAGTGACGAATCGTGTATGATATGCCATGTTCATCCGCATGTGGAAGATAGCTGGAAGCAATCCGTACATGTCAATAACGGAAGCGGCGTCACCGTACATTGCGTAGATTGTCACCTACCCCCCAAAGACCAGACATGGAATCATTATTCCACAAAAATCAAATTGGGTATGAAAGATGTATGGGGATACTTCGTTAAAGACAGCGCCGACTTCAACTGGGATCTCAAATCCGAGTTGGAACATGCGGTAAAATATATACCCAATGAATCGTGCAAGGAATGTCACCGGAATCTTTTTCCCTCCGGTATCACAGATGATGGCATCACAGCTCATCTCCACTACGATGAAAACGAAAAAAAGCTTGATTTACAATGTATAAGTTGCCACTTGGATGCAGGCCATTACAATCCGAATTATAGCCATGGAAAACTGACCGGCATACCCGGAGGAGGAAATGGTATGGACGAAGGGCCTGTGTTTGAATCGGCAACGGCTGTGACCTCTTTTGACAATTATACCGAACAGATACCCGGAACGACGGTTTCATTCCATATGATTGCCGTAAAAGGAGGCGCTTTCAGAATGGGAAGTGATAAGAAAGAAGCATTCCATAGGGAAGACGAAGCGCCGGTACGCAATGTAACCGTAAGCCCGTTCTTTATGGCGGAAGTAGAAGTTACGTGGGATCAATACTGGATATTTTACAGAAATACCATGAGTGAAGGACGTACGCTGCCCGAAACGATATACGCAAATAACAGCCGTCCGGATGTGGATGCCATATCGGGGCCAACGCCTCCTTTCGGCTTCCCCGACCAGGGATGGGGAAGCGGTTCCCGTCCGGCCATCACCATGACCCATTATGCGGCGGAAACATTCTGCCAGTGGTTATCTCTCAAAACCGGAAAGAAATATCGCCTGCCGACGGAAGCCGAATGGGAATATGCCGTCCGGGGAGGAACGGAAACGCCTTACTTCTTCGAAGGGAAACCGAAGGATTATTCGGACGAAGGGTTTTTGCGTAAATTTTTCAGTGCGAAGACCGACATAATCAGCGACTTCGTGATTTATGAAAAAAACAGCAATAACCGCACACAGGAACCTGAAAAGGTCAAACCCAACCCGTTCGGACTAAAAAACATGCTTGGAAACGTAATGGAATACTGCGCAGACAAATATACACCCGATGCATACGGCAAAACGGAAGAAAACGTGACCGACCCATGTGCAACCGAAGGCGAAGAATGGGTCGTCCGCGGGGGACTGTACAATTCGGATGCAGCAGACCTGCGTTGTGCAGCGCGCGCGCGTACATATCATGACGAATGGCTGAAAACCGATCCGCAGCAACCTAAAAGCATCTGGTGGTATTCCGATATCCGCGGGATAGGCTTCCGGGTTGTTTGTGAACCGGATCCGTCTGTCATAAAATAATACAATTAACACATACACATTAAAAAAAAGCATTATGAAAAAAAACGGTATTAACAGGAGAACATTTTTAAAAAGTTCAGCGCTTGCCGGCGCCGCAGGAATGGTAGGAACCGGAAGTGTATTAACGTCATGCAGCGGAAGCGGATCGGACGGTAAAGTAGTATACAAACCGCTTAAAGAGCCCGGATCCTATTACATCCCCGAACTGCCGGACTTGGCAAACGACGGTAAAGAATTGAAAGCAGGTGTTATCGGTTGCGGCGGACGCGGATCGGGCGCCGCTATCAACTGGTTGAACGCAGCAAACAAGGTAACGATCACAGCCCTCGCCGACACGTTCAAAGATCGTGTAGACGACTTGGCCGGAAAACTGAAAAGCGAAAAAAACATCAATATCCCCGAAAACATGCGTTTTGTCGGATTAGATGCCTACAAGCAGGTGATTGACAGCGGTGTGGATGTGGTAATCGTAGCGACGCCGCCGAACTTCCGCCCCATCCATTTCCAATATGCTACGGAAAAAGGAAAACATTCTTTCCTCGAAAAACCGATCTGCGTAGATTCGACAGGTTACAGGCTCATCTTAGCTACCGCCAAACAAGCACAAGCGAAAAATTTGTGTGTAGTAACCGGTACCCAACGCCATCACCAACGCTGTTATGTAGAAGCCTACCAAAAAGTGATGGAAGGCCTCATCGGCGAAATTACGGGAGGTGTTGTCTATTGGAACGGCGGCAAATTATGGCATCGCGATCGCCAGAGTGGATGGTCGGATTGCGAAACAATGATCAAAGACTGGGTGAACTGGACATGGTTATCGGGCGATCATATCGTTGAACAGCATGTACACAACTTGGACGTATTTACATGGTTTTCAGGATTAAAACCGGTGAAAGCCGTAGGTTTCGGCTCACGCTTGCGTCGCGTTACAGGGGATCAGTACGACAATTTCAGTATTGATTTCACAATGGAAAACGGCATACACCTTCACAGCATGTGCCGCCAGATAGACGGATGCGTCAATAACGTCAGCGAATTTATACAGGGGTCAAAAGGAACGCTTTATTTACAGGGAGGCGATAGAACCTTTATCAACGATCTGGCCGGCAATGAAATATGGAAGTTCGATGCCGAAGCCGAGAAAACCAACTTCAAACAGAGGGATCCCTATACATTAGAGCATGTGAACTGGATTAACCATATCCGCGCAGGAAAGATCATTGAGCAGGCTTCGGAAACGGCAATCGCCAATATGGCTGCCATTATGGGCCGCGAATCGGCATACACCGGCAAGGAAACGACTTGGGAAGCAATGACGACAGCGCCAATGGATCTGATGCCTAAAGACATCAACCTGACAGGTAAGATGGATATGAGCGGATTTGTCGTTCCCATTGCAGGAAAACCTTATATAAAACAATAAGGTATGAGTCTTAACAGAAGAAATTTTATCAAAACATCTCTCGGCAGTGCGGCGCTGGCAACAGTGTCCGCCTGTACGGGATCGGGTTGCGGCAAAGGTTGCGAAACCGATGCCGGTAGTAAAAACAGCCTGCCCTATAATCCGAAGGCCAAGTTGAATGTTTCTTTTCAGGAATGGACGCTTGAAGGAGAATCGCTGAAAGGCAAGCTCGACTTCATGGAACAGCTTGGGGTGAACGGACTGGAAGTCAGCGGTAACGGGTTGTCGCCACGTGTGGACGAATTGAAGCAGGCGCTTGAAGGACGCGACATTAAAATCAGCGCTATATGTGCCGGTTTTAAGGGTTTTATGCTTGCGGAAGATGAAAAAGTACGCAACGAATGTCGTGATTCGATGCGCGAAATCATAACGGCTGCCGGAAAATTAGGCTCGACGGGCGTCATCATCGTACCGGCGTTCAATAGCCAAAAGCCGGTAATACCGCATACGCAGGAAACACGCGACTTCCTTTGCAAATGGTTCGACGAACTCGGAACGTTTGCCAAAGAAAACGGTACTACCGTCATACTTGAACCGTTGAACCGCGGGGAAGCATTTTACCTGCGCCAGGTAGCCGACGCTGCATCGATCTGTCGTGACATCAACAATCCGGGCGTAACCTGCCTGGGCGACTTCTGGCACATGACGAGGGAAGAAACATCCGACCTCGGAGCATTCATCTCCGGAGGGAAGTACATACAGCACGTACATATCGCAAGCCGGAAAAGGCGTCTGATGCCGGGCGAAGATGGCGAAGCGGATAACTATGTAGACGGATTCCGCGGATTGAAGATCATCGGCTTCGATAAATATATCAGCTTCGAATGTGGAAGCAAGGCCGACGACCGCAATGCTTCTGCCGCCGAAGGTGTCAAACTGATCCGTAAACAATGGGAGGAAGCATAAATTGCCTTTGATATATGCAAACATGAGAATGAGTGAAGTGGTGGAAGAACACCTTTCACTCATTCCCGTCATTAACAGATTTGGAATCCGGCTTGGGTTGGGTGACGATACGGCGTTGGAAATATGCAATAAGCATAAGATCAACATCGACTTTTTCATTACAATGATCAATACGTTCCTGAACGAAAGTTATTTCCCGGAAAAGAAGTTACAAGGCTTTCACCTCACACAGATCGTCGATTACCTTACCAAAACAAATCAATACTATTTACAATCACAAATACCTAATATTGAACGCCACCTGCGTCCGCTTATATCGGTCGGCAATCCGGCGAACGAATCACTCACGCTTATCGGAAAGTTATTCGAAACGTTCAAAAGCCACCTTCTGAAACGAATAGAATCGGATGAAACCGAATGGTTCCCTCATATTATCCGGTTGTGTGAAAAACAAACCGATAACAAGTCACTGCCCTATTATCCGACAAACATGTCTGATCCCGAAGAACCGACGGAGGCGCTCCTCGTCGATTTAAAACATATCATCATCAAACATTTGTCGGGCAATTATAATGAAAACCTGTGCTATGCGGTCATATTCGCTATTCATACGCTACATACGGATATCAAGCAGCACAACCGGATACGCTATCGTATCCTTGCGCCTATAGTCTGCGGTATGGAAAAAGACGGCAACAAAAATCTTTCTTCACGCGAAATTGAAGTGCTCAAACAAATCGTTAAAGGCGAAACAAATAAAGAAGTAGCCGAACATTTATGTATCAGTTTGAATACCGTATTGACGCATCGTAAAAACATTACCTCCAAATTGGGTATTAAAACGATCCCCGGATTAACTTTCTATGCCATTACAAACGGTATCATCTCCGGAGAAGAAATAGGATTTTAATAAACACACATTTTCCGATGAAAATTTTATTCTTACTTTCCGTCCTATTGATGACGGGCTGTGATAAAAAAGAAAGAGAAAAAAACGAAGAACCGAAAAAAGAGGTATCACACTCTATCTTCGTTCCCGAAGGATATTCCTTAACATGGAATGATGAGTTTGATGGCCTGGAAGGGCGCACAACTATGCCGCGGATGGATAAATGGTTTTATGAAACGGGTAATCATGGATGGGGTAATAATGAACTGCAAAACTACATAGAAGGTGCACTCGGCCCGGATACATGCGCCGTCGTTTCCGGCGGCGTATTCAAAATTATAGCTAAAAAGAAAGAAAATCAGGTGTTATCCATTCGAATAAACACCAAAAAAAGCTGGTTATACGGATATTTTGAAGCCCGTTTGAAACTGCCTCAGGGCAAAGGCACATGGCCCGCATTCTGGATGTTACCGGAAAATTTCAGGAACTGGCCTGCCGACGGCGAAATAGATATCATGGAAGAAGTAGGATACCGTCCGAATTGGGTATCTTCCGCCATTCACTGCAATGCGTACAATCATGCGATTAAAACGGAAAAGACGGGAGAACAGTTCGTCGCTACGGCACAGGCGGACTTTCACGTATATGCTTTGGAATGGACGGAAGAGTATATACGCGGATTTGTTGACGGCAAACGCCATTTTGAATTTCCGAACGACAAGCGGGGCGACAAAAACACCTGGCCTTTTGATGTTCCGTTCTATCTGAAGTTAAATCTTGCCTGGGGCGGAAACTGGGGCGGCGCACAAGGTGTTGACGAGAGTATACTCCCCGCCACATACGAGATAGACTATGTCAGGGTGTACCGGAAAGAGTAGTTATTTTTTAAAAATAGATAAAGATGAAAAAGACGGTAATTTTATTTTTTACAGGTATGGTTTTCGTTATTGCAGGAATTACGGGATGTCGGGAAAGTAAGCGGACGGCTACGGAGCCGGAAACCGAAGTGCAATCGCCCGTTTTGAGCCGGGAGGAGATCCCGTCGTATTCTTTTCAGGAGTTGTTCAAATCCATCGAAGCAAAAGATATCCCGGAGGATGTTTTTACGCTTGTCGGATCCGATTTTACGGTGATAACGGCCGGCACGCCTTCACACTACAATTCAATGGTTGCAAGTTGGGGCGGCATGGGCATTTTGTTTAATAAACCGGCCACGTGGTGTTTTCTCCGTTCCAGTCGCTATACGCTTGAACTGATGCGTAAAGAGCAGACTTACACCATGAGCTATTTTGATGAAGCGTACAAGGAAGATATCCTGCTGTTCGGAACGAAGTCCGGCCGCGATACGGATAAGATGAAAGAAAGCAAACTGACCTCCGTACAGACTCCTTCCGGCAATATGACGTACAAGGAGGCCAAACTTATCATAGAATGTAAACTGTTTGAGGTGACTACGGTATCGCCGGAAGATTTTTATACGGAAGAAGGGCGCGATTTCGTTGTGGAGGCCTATGAAGAAACGAAAAATTACCACAAGATCGTGTTTGGAGAGATCACCGGGATCTGGGCGCGCAAGTAGAAAACGGCAGGTTGTTATAACCTGCACACATTAGACGGTGCGCGCTTACGCTCAACGAAAACGCGGAATCTCATTTATCCGCGCCGAAGATGCTGCCGTAACGGTGATACTCGTAAGTGATGCTTTGTTCCTTCAGGTAATGGAGCAGTTCCAGACGGCCTTCGGCCAAGGGTTTGTCATTCGCTATGTGCTTCCCCAATTCCGCCGCTTTATGATAAAATGCATCCGGCAAGTCGGTCGTACAGGTACGGATACGCTCGTAAGAATCCATTTCTTTTATGAACGCATCGGTCGTTTGCTTTTTGATCCGCACTCTGACAAATTTATTCATAACCGATTCGATCGCCTGTAATTTTGTATCGTCGGCAGAGAGGCTGATCATGAGAGGCGTCTTGGACATGTCGGCCGCAAGCATCACAAGCAGTACATCGGTGAGCGAATCTTTTTCTTCTATACGGAATCCCATATTCTTCAACGGCAGGTAACGGAACTTGTTTTCTTCCCCATATATACGGCTTACATCTTTTTCCTGCGAAAATTCGCTTTCCCAACTCTTCCGGTAGCTTACGACTGCGTAATTCAAACGGTTCTTATCGTTCGCATCGGTAATCCATTCGCCGAACGGATTACCGATCACTACCTCCGGCAGTTTATTTTCCGTTACCTCCACAAAACAGGATACGTAATTCGGGCCTCCGGCTTTTATGCCGCCTCCAAAAGCGGAACGCTTCATGCCTCCAAACGGCTGACGACGCACGATCGCCCCGGTTATACCGCGGTTGATGTACAGGTTTCCGGCCTCGATGCGGTTACGCCAGATCCGGTGTTCGCCTTCATTCAGGCTCTGCAGCCCTGCCGTCAGGCCATACTCCGATGTGTTGGCATAGTCGATTCCCTGCTCGAGGTTATCGATGCAAACTACCGACAACAGGGGTGCGAACAGTTCGTTCCTGAACGTGTAGCTCGTCGGTTTCACGCCCCATTTGACGGTCGGTTTCAGGATGTATTTCTTTTCATCGACAAATTCGGGTGCAACCAGCCACGATTCGCCCGGTTCAAGATGCTCTATCGCATGACGTAATTTGTCGTTGTTGTTATCTATCATAGGCCCTACTACGTTCATCGTGTCCCAGACACTTCCGGTGCGTATGCTGGTCACAGCGTCTTTCAGTTTTGATTTGAACGATTCGTCACAGTAGGTCTTTTTGTCGACCAGCAACAACGAACAGGCGGAACATTTCTGGCCGGCATTGCCGAAAGCCGACGATACGATGTTCAGTATCGCATGATCCTGGTCGGCCGCACCGGTGACGATGATAGCATTTTTCCCACCGGTTTCGGCGGATAACGGCGTCCGGGGACTGTTTTTTAACAGACGAAAAGCCGTATCCGTTCCTCCCGTCAGGATCACATGTTTGACGGATGGATGAGCCGTCAGATAACCCAGCGACTCACGATCTGCCGGACAAACAACCTGCAAGGCATCTTTCGGAACACCCGCAGCCCAGAAACATTCGGCAAATTCCCATGCGACCGGTAAGGCTACGGTTGCCGGTTTCAACAGGACGGTGTTCCCGCCGGAAAGGGCGGACGCAACGCCTCCTACCGGTATCGCCAGCGGGAAATTCCATGGCGGGATCACCAGTATGACGCCTTTGGGGGCATGAGATACCGATGTCAGGCAGTCGAACGCTTTCATCGTGGTCGGATAGTAACGGCAAAAATCAATGGCCTCCGACACTTCTACATCTCCTTCCGTAAATATCTTTCCCGTAATAGCCGCCATACAACCGATCAGGTCGCCCCGTTTGGCGCTCAGGTTCTCCGCCACCTGATGTAAGATTTCATTGCGTCGGCTTACCGGCGTTTTGCGCCATCCGGAAGCATCCTGTTCCGCTATTTCAATGATTTCTTTAACCTGATCGTGTGTGGACAGGTTCGCCTCACAGAAACATATTTCCAGATTGCGGCTGCGATCGTAATAACGTTTCTTTTTGTCGGTTAGCACCTTTCTGTCGCCTATCTGAACGGGAACGACGAAATTCTTTTCGTTGACCGTTGTTTCCCATTTCTTTAAGATATTCAGCGCCCAGCGGCGGTTTTGCGGCAGATCCAGATCCGTATCCGGTTCATTGGCGAAGGTGTCTGTGTCGGCTACCGCGACAGGCGCTTTGTTTCTGTCCTGTTTGCGGAAAGGCGTCGTACGTACCTTGTCTTTCTGTGCATAGGCTTCGCAGAATTGTTCCGCAAGGAAATTCCATTGCGGGCTGTTGAGTTTCAGGTTGAATGTATAACTCAGGAAGTTGTCTTTTCCCGTATTTTCGTCCAGGCGGCGCACCAGATAAGATATTGCGTTCAGGAAATGATCGGCTTTCACAACCGGCGTATAAAGGATGATCTGTTTTTGCAGCTTACGCATTACCCGCGGCAGGTTGTTTGCCATTCCTTCCAGCATTTCGAACGTCACACAATCGGACACGCCGTTTTTCTCCGCCAGAAGATGCGCATAGGCGATCGTGAAATAGTTATGCGAGGCAACCCCTACATGACATGCTTTTATGTTTTCCGGCCTCAAGGCAATATCAAGCAGGTGCATGTAATTGGCATCTACTTCTACCTTCGAACAATAGACCGGGTTCTCCCAACCTTTCAGGGAAGAAACGACGCTTTCCATCTGAAGGTTGGCGCCTTTCACCAAACGCATTTTCAGGACAGCTCCGCCGGCGGCAACCCGTTCCCGCGCAAAATCGAGCAATCGTTTTTGCAGTCCTTCCGCGTCCGGAAGATAAGCCTGGATGACAATTCCGGCATTGTAATCTTTAAATTCCGGCCGGCTTAACACTTCTATGAAAACATCCATCGTCAGATGTGTGTCTTTGTATTCTTCCATGTCTAAGTTCACAAATTTGGCGCGCTTCTTACCGTCATAATCCGTATAGGTATTGACCATCGCTTTCCGGTAAATCGCAGCTACCATTTCAACAAGCTCTCTTTTATTCTGCTCATAGCTCAGCGGATGTATCTGCGCATAAATACCCGAAATTTTTATGGATATGTAGTTGATATCCGGCTCCTCCAATGCTTCCATATAATGTTCGTAACGATGGCGCGCTTCGCCGTCGCCGAGCACTACCTCGCCGAGCAGATTTACATTTTGCCCGATATTACGATTCCACCGTTCCTCCAGGTGTTTCGTCAATTGCGGACGTTCTTCCGCTATAATAATTTTTGTAGTTTCCGCACGTAGTTTTCTCTTAAAAATGGGCATGGCAATAGACGGAAACCAATATCCTCCCAGCATGTAAAGATGCAGCAAAAAACGATCCGGCAAACTAAAAAAATCAGGCACGCCATACTCCTTAATAATCCGGCGAACCCGTTTGTTTAATTTCCCATTATCGCGAATCTGGGATGATTCATCCAGCATACGCGACAGAAAAGTTTTATATTCGGGCGTTTGCACCAGAGAGGCATATTTTTTCTGTTCCTTCACCTCATCATGGGTCAATTCTTCATCAGCTTGGGCCAAAAACTGCTTCGCCCAGTCAAT
>JAIRSF010000155.1 GCA_031255595.1 Tannerella sp. | reverse complement strand
AGACAATTACCCAAACGGTGTCGATCATACACTCGCTTGCGGTCGCCGTACTGTAGAGGTTGACCCTTTCCGCATCGGGTATGAATAATTCGAGTTTCTGTTGATCTTGCGGATTTTCTCTTTCGGGATCAATACCGAGATCTATTTCGTTGTTACATGCTGTGAAACAAAGAATGCCGAATATAAACAAAGTTATTCTTTTCATTACTTACGATAGCTTAAAATGTTTTAAATATACATACACTTGTGCCAAATTCAATAGTAAAAGCGCTCCAAAGATAGTCATAATATTTGTTATTACAAAGAAAAAGAGAAATAAAATTTAATTTTTTGTTTATTTTATCCGTCGAAGCCCGATTTTTTATCAGCGGGAGTTCAACAGAGAGATGTTAAGGACGAATCCCGTACTTTCATATTTCAGTCCGTTGAAGCCGACAAAGACGCCGATACGCCCGATATCACCGAACCCGACGGAATATCCGACCTCGCTATGTTTCAGGTGCGGAAGCCACAGCGTGTGGATGTGCAGGGATTCGTCGAACAGGTAACCTTGCAGGAAGGGGAGTTGTTTTAGTAACAGATAATTGGCTGCGTATGTGACGTGCGCTTGCAGCCATTTGTCGTTGGTGGCGTATTTGTAGTTATCCAACAGGCTGAAACTGTTATGGAGCGATTTGCCGGTAAGAAACATTTCATTGGTTCGAAAATGTTTGAAGTCGGGCAGGTAGGTACGGTCGGACGAGGTGAAGATCCCTGCATTCAGTTCGTAGGACAGCCGGTTGAAAATATTCAAATCAATATCCTGCAAAACCGTTGCTTCGATTTTATCGAAAGAGGTATTATTCTTGTTTCCGAAAGCCTTGCTGTAACTAAGGCGAATGGTGGGATAGTCGGATCTTTGATAAGATTTACGACCCATCCATACCCTGTAATAGTATCGCGGAGTATATTCGAGGCTAATATCTGTTGTCAGCGCCCTGTGGGCGGGCATCGCTTCGGATTGTCCATGCGGACGGTTGGACGCCGGACGGCCGCCGAGGAAATGAAAAGAGGTGTTATTTTCCAAGTCATCCCTTTTTTCATAGTTTAGGCTTGTACTCAGTGCCAATCCGTTTGCCGGTTCGATATGATTGGACAGGCTGATGTACCTTTTCCAATAAAATTTGGCGGTGTTTGCAGCCAAAAAGAGCGATCCTAAGGTGTTCCCGAAGCGTCCCGTTCCGTTTCTGCCGGCAAAGTCGGCCGTTGTATTTCCGGTCGATACGGTGAACTTCCCGTTCCGCATGGAGGCGTATGCCAGTGTACCGTCTATCGTGGCATTTATTTTTTTTCGTGCAGTGGCATAGTATACGGAGGGTGATAAGGAGAGCCGGCGATTCCCGTTAAAACGGATCCCCGCCTCTATCTTTTGTCCCAGCCAGAAACCGTCAACAAAATTATATTCCGGACAGGTTGATAATAATATGCCGCCATGTTCGAGATACATCTTTTTTCCGATATTTATCCTGTCGCCGAGCAGCAGGTTGGAGATATGTATACCGGTTGTTTGTTTTTTGCCGGCATCCGTATCTTTGGATGATGCGGAGCTTTTCCGCAGGCTGTCGTACCGCAAATAACTTTGTATTTCATCTTTGTGCAAGGGCAATTTGCGATGTTCGTCCCAGTAGGCGGAGTCCCTTAGGGGTGCAATGCTGTCGCGTGTGACGATGATCAGCGAGTCTAACGGGCGCAGTTCAAGCTTTCGGTTTTGTTTCTTTATTTCGTCCGACTCGACCGTTTTCTTCATCAACTGCGCCATCTTATACGCTTCCCGAGTGGAAAGTTCTTCTTTCCGGGCGAGTTCTTCCAGTTTTTTCAGGTCTTTTTGCTGCTTTTTCGTCGGTGTTTTTGTGTTATGGATTGAGGGTTTGGTCGTGACGGCCGTATCTTGCGCCGTTGCGATATAACGGTCGTGCGTTTCCAGCTTGTTGTATTTGATGGATGCATAGACCTGTCCGCCTCCTTTGACGCCCAGTATATTGAGGCTTACCGACATGTCGTATGTAGTCGGCAGGAATGCGCCGGGTTTTATTTCGTGGTAGGCCATATGGAAACGAATCGTGTTTCCGCTCTGCGAGCGGCTCAGGTCGGCCTGTTGTATGCTCCAGATATTTTCCGCGACATAGAGCCAGCCGCTCACCAATTGTCCGCTTTTTTTCTTAGGGGTAACCCGTATTTTGTAAATATAATGTTCGCCGTCTTCATACGAGTCTTCGAGGCGGAACTTATAGATGGAAAAGGATCCCGGAGCCAATAAGCCGCCGAATGCGGTGGGGGTGTAGATATTATTCGTAATAATACTTAGAAGGCTATTACCATTCGGGTTGAATATTTCCGGAATCGTATGTGTGACGGCGACGACACGTTGTTCATATTTGTCCGGTTCGTGGTATTTTACTTCATTCTGCATTTCGAGAAGGAGTGTTTTTCCTATCATGTCCTTGATTTCCTTTTCTTTTATCTGCATTTTCACCAAAGCGGGCACTTTCTCTATCTTGAGTGTACCTTTGATATAGACCTCCGATTCGTAGCTTTTCACCTGGTGCAGGTGGTAGGGCGCCCGCGAGATAACTTTCCGTATGATCGGATAAGCCGGATCTTCCTTCCCGGGTGTGACGGTCACCTCCCGTATGGTGTAGGTCTTTTCGGACAACGTTTCCTGCAGGGCAAGTCCTTCCGCCGGAACGGAGATGACGATAACTTTCCGTTCGTAGCTGAGGGATGAAATTTCACAGGTATAATTTCCGGGGGCTATTTTTGTGCGAAATTCGCCCTGCTCGTCGGCTGCCAGGCCGAGCGTCAGCTCACGTATATAAAATGTTGCGTTCGGGATAGGTTGTCCTTCCGTATCGACAATCCGGCCGGTGAGCGTTTGTGCAGCGAGCGTTGCGGCAAACAACAACCCGGATGCTAACAGAATGAATAATCGCATGGGCAAAAATTTTTAATGCCGGTTATTCCGGCGGGTTTATGTTTTCGGCGCAGTTTGAGATTATACGGCTTTCAGGCTCATATCGATACTTTTTATCGAATGTGTCAGTGCGCCGACGGAAATGTAATCGACTCCACATTCCGCATACCGGCGCAATGTTTCAAATGTAATGCCGCCGGATGATTCCGTTTCGTACCTTCCGTCAATCCGTTTGACCGCTTCCCGCGTATCTTCCGGGGTGAAATTGTCCAGCATGATCCGGTCTACGCCTCCTGTGCGCAGCACCTCGTCCAATTCCTTAAAATTACGCACTTCGATTTCTATTTTAAGGTTTTTGCCTTTTTCTTTCAGGTAATGATGTGCCCGTGTAATCGCTTGTTCGATTCCGCCGGCGAAGTCCACATGGTTATCTTTCAACAGAATCATATCGAACAGGCCGATACGGTGGTTTACTCCGCCTCCGATGCGTACGGCCTCTTTTTCCATGATCCGCATGCCCGGCGTTGTTTTGCGGGTGTCTAAGACGCGTGTCCGGGCGCCTTCGAGCGCTTTCACATAGCGGCGTGTGGTGGTGGCGATACCGCTCATCCGTTGCATCACGTTGAGAACAAGCCTTTCCGTTTGCAGTACGGACTGTACTTTGCCTTCGATTGTAAAGGCGATATCTCCTATTTTTACTTCGGCGCCGTCGTTGATAAAAATCTCCATCCGCATAGACGGGTCAAAATAATGAAAGATCCGCCGGGCCATTTCTACGCCTGCCAGCACACCCGCTTCTTTTATGATCAGGCGGCTTTTGCCCGTCGCATCCGGCGGTATGCAGCAGAGCGTTGTGTGATCGCCGTCCCCCGTATCTTCCGCAAACGCAAGTGCAATCAGTTCATCAATCAGTTCGTCCGGAGTTTTTATGTTATTCGTCATCGGCATTTCTTTATTCTATTCTTATAGTCTGGATTCGTATCTTATCGTTTTTTGTCGTATAGGTGATGTTGACGCGAAACACGCCTTTGTCGGTGGCCAATTTGCCGACGAAGAAACCGGATTCGTTTTTATCCGCGTGGTGCGCAACGGTAAAACCTGAAACTTTATTTGTCTGGAAGAATGTTTTCAGGATGATAACCGCTTCGTTTCCATCGCTTTTCCGGGATATTCCGGGTACGGAGATATCAATCTCTTCATCCATTTTGTCTTTCAGCAAGTCCGCATTGCCGGATTTTATCGCATCGGAAATGGGGGCGATATCCGCTGCTTCAATACTCAGGACGAAGAGCGTGAAAATGAGTGCAAAAATAATCTTTTTCATAATCAAGTCCTCCTTATTTCTTTGAGAATAATGTTACAAAGATAGTATACGCCGGGTGAAACACAAAATAAACCGGTCTTTTTTATTTCCGGGACGTCGGCCGGCAACAAAAAAGAAACGGAAAAATAACCGGATCCTCCTTTTTTATTCCTATATTTACACCCCAAAAAACGGAATAGAGATGAAGGTGGTATTGCTTATGATCGGCAAGACCGACGCCCGGTGGTGGAATGAAGCATTGGAGGACTATACGGGCCGGTTGAAACATTATATTCCTTTTGATGTGGAAGTGATCCCGGATCTTAAAAATGCGAAAAACCGGACGGAGGCGCAACAGAAAACGCAGGAGGGCGTGTTGATATTAAAATCTTTGCAGGCGGGAGATTGTTGTGTGTTACTGGACGAACGGGGAAAAGAGTTTTCCTCCCGGCAGTTTGCTTCGTATATGGAAAAAAAGATGCAAACGGTAACCAAAAGGCTCGTTTTTGTAATCGGAGGGCCTTACGGATTCAGTGATGAAGTATATGCAAAAGCTACGGAACGGATTGCCGTCGGTAAGATGACGTTCTCTCACCAGTTGATCCGGCCGGTGTTTGCGGAACAACTCTATCGCGCTATGACCATTATCCGCGGCGAACCGTATCATCACGATTAAACCCGGGGGGCGTTGTTTTTTAGTAATTTAGTTGTAATAATTTTATATTTGTTTGTTTATGAAGTTTGAAAGATTTTTTTTGTTTTTGTTGCTTGTCTTGTTTCCGCTTTCGGGATGCGTAAAAGATCAGAATGAGGACTTGCCGCTCAAAGAACCTACCGATTCCGAAAAACTGAATAAGTTTGTGGTGGATTGTATGCAGGAGTTGTATTTATGGGAATCCCTGACGGATTGGAGCCAGTATGCTAATGAAGAAACTTACCGGTCATATACGGATCCGTATCAACTGTTCGGGAAATTCGTATATAAGGATGACCGCTGGTCTGATCTGACGGACGACATTGATAGCTGGAAGAATACGGTTCAGGGCATTTCTACCACTTACGGATATACCCTGGCCAAGGGAAAATTTTCAAACACCGGCCATTATTTTGCGATCATATTGTATGTCGGTTCCGAGTCGCCGGCAGCGATAGCGGGATTGAAGCGCGGGGATATTATTATCGGGATAAACGAGGGAGACATCACAGAAGATAACTATGAAAATTTGTTTTATTCATCTTCCATAGCGATTCAATTGGGTGTTTTGAACAGAGAGGAAAATACCATCAGTATTCTACCCGGTTCCATACGTATGAATGCCGTTGAGATGTACGAGGATCCCGTCCATACATCCCGGATCCTTGAAAAGAACGGACATAAAATCGGGTATCTGTGCTATACGGCTTACATCAACACTTCCGAGCCGAAGTTGCAGGCCGTTTTCGGAGAGTTCAAGGCTGCCGGCGTCACCGATGTGGTGCTTGACCTGCGTTATAACAACGGCGGACACGCGCGGACAGCGCAAGTGTTGAGCAGTATACTTGCGCCTGACGCCGCTGTGAGAAGGAAAGACGCCTATCTCACACAACAATGGAACGACCTCTATAGCCGGTACTGGAGCGAAATAGGACAGGATCATACGGAATATTTTATAGACACGCTGGCCGTCAACATGGATCTGAAGCGGTTGTATGTGCTTACCTCCGAGAATACGGCCTCGGCTTCGGAAGCGACGGTGATCGGCCTGAAGCCTTATATGGATGTGATTCTGATCGGGACTGCGACGCATGGCAAATACTACGGCGGTTATATACTTTCGTCGGATGATTATTATGGCGGCTCTGCAGAATATAACAAGGCGTATTATCAGGGTATCGCTAACTGGGGGATGTATGTCATGGCATACCGCTATGCCAACAAAAATAACTATCCGAATTTTTCCGGAGGCCTTACGCCCGAACCGGGTGATCTGGTCGCGGAGAATCTTTTAGATCTGAAACCTTTCGGCGATGAATCCGATCCGCTATTGGGCCGGGCGTTGGAACGGATTACGGGCGAGAAATATGTGCAGCCACGCATTTTATCTTCCGGCAAAAAGCCTTCTTATCGTGTCTTTACGAATGAAATAAAATCGGGGAACCCGATAAAAGACCGGCCGCTCCATATAGCTCCTTTGCCTCGTTTCCGGGCGGAATAAGCCGGCGGGGAGCCGGGGTTAACCGCCGCCCTTACCTGTGGCGAAGTTCCGCTTGCAGGAGGTAGTCGAGTATCGTGATGGCGGCCATAGCTTCTACGATGGGTACAGCGCGCGGGATCACGCAGGAATCGTGACGCCCGCGGGCTTTCAGGAGGATTTCCCGTCCGTCGCAGTCGACCGTACGCTGTTCGCGCAGCAGGGTCGCTACGGGTTTGAATGCGACGCGAAAATAGATATCCTGTCCGTTTGAGATACCGCCCTGGATGCCGCCCGAATGATTTGTGCGGGTGCTTATGCGTCCGTTATCGTTGAAAAATTCGTCGTTATGTTCCGAGCCGCGGGAAAGCGAAGCGTCGAACCCATCCCCATAGTCGAACCCTTTTACGGCGTTGATGCTTAACATTGCACAGCCTAAAGCCGCGTGTAGTTTGCCGAAGACCGGCTCGCCCAAGCCCGGCGGTACTCCGGTTATCACACCGGTAACGACGCCTCCGATGGAGTCGCCCTGCATTTTTATTTCTTTGATGAGCGCTTCCATTTCGGACGCTTTTTGTTCGTCGGGACAACGTACGGCGTTCGTTTCGGTTTTGTTTAGATCATAGTCTTTGTAAGAGCCTTTCAGCCGGATGTGTCCGATTTGTGAGGCATAGGCCTGTACCTGTATGTTGTTTTCTTTCAGAATGAGTTTGGCGACGGCGCCGGCTACGCAACGCGCGATGGTTTCGCGCGCCGAACTGCGTCCTCCTCCGCGCGGGTCGCGTATTCCGTATTTCATCTGCCAGGTATAATCGGCATGCGAAGGACGATAAACCTGCTTCAGGTTATTGTAGTCGCCGGAGTGTTGATTTTCGTTCCGGACGATAAATCCGATCGGCGTTCCTGTTGTTTTTCCTTCGTAAACACCCGACAGAAATTCAACCCGGTCTGTTTCTTTACGGGAAGTTGTTAACCCTGATTGTCCCGGCTTTCTCCGGTTCATTTCATGTTGGATAAAATCCATATCAAGTGTTATTCCGGCGGGACAACCGTCAATAACTCCTCCTATAGCTGCTCCATGTGATTCTCCAAACGAAGTCAGCCTGAATATATTTCCAAATGTATTCAAAACCGTTTATTTAATGTACGACAAATGTCCGTCTTGACTTTGAACGTCCGGATCTCAGTGCCGGCATCCGCATCCGTCGAGGTCATTTCCACACCCGCATCCGTCCGCGTCGCTATCACATCCTCCGCAACTGCAACCGCAACCTGCGGCGCTGTTCATAGCTGCAATATCTTCTTCCGTAGGTTCATGTACATCCAATACTTCTCCGCTGAAGTGCAGCGTTTCCCCGGCTAACGGGTGGTTGAAATCCATGACGACAACCTTTTCTTTCACTTCATATACAGAGCCGTTCATCCGTTCGCCCTCCGAATTCATCATCGGTAAGGTAACGCCTTCTTTGATATAGTCGTCATCGAATTTACCGTCCACTTCAAATATATTTTTCGGTAATTCAATCACATGGTCTTCCATATATTCCCCGTAGGCGTCTTTCGGGGCGAGGGAAAAGCTGAAGGTCGCTCCCGGTTCGAGTTCTTTGATGTTTTCTTCAAAAGCCGGCAACATCCCGCCGACGCCGTATATAAATTGCAGCGGACGTTCTTTTGTTGCACGTTCCATCAATTCCAACTCATGCTCTTCGCCTACGTTCAGGTCGTACGTGACCGAAACAAATTTGTTTTTTGAGATTCTCATAATTTTTTCTTTTACAGAATGCAAAAGTACATGAAAACTATTCGATTTCCAAGCATATGAAGATGAAAATAATTTTTTGCGAACGAAACGTATGAATCTTATGATGATTCCGATCGTTTTACCCGCCTCCGTTCCGGGTTCGGATTATAGCGCGTTTTTCAATTGTTCCAGCGCCATCCCGAGTGTGCTGCGTGGGCATCCGACATTGATACGCATGTAACCGTTCCCCTCTATGCCGAACATGGCGCCGTCGTTGAGTGCGAGGCGGGCCTGCTCGGTGAACAATGCGATCAGTTTTCTGTGGTTAAGTCCCAGCTCTCTGCAATCCAGCCATACGAGAAATGACGCTTGCGGCCGGTATACTTTTATCTGCGGTATGTTCCGCCGGAGATAGGCTTCGACGAAGTCCACGTTTCTCATGACATAATCGAGCATCTGCCGGCGCCATTCTTTTCCATGCGTATATGCTGCTGTGGTCGCTGTGTAGGAGAAGATTGTACCCTGGTTCAGTTCACGCGCTTCCAGGTAGTCGTAAAATTCTTTCCGGAGATGGTTTTCCGGTATGATGGCGTAGGAGGAAACGACGCCTGCGATGTTGAAGGTTTTACTGGGGGCTGCGAACGTGATGCTGCAAGCCGACGCAGCTTCGGATACGGTGGGAAACGGGTGATGTTTGTATGGGGGATAGGCCATTTCGGAGTGGATCTCGTCGGAAATGACAAGCAGGTTGTTGGCGGAGCACAGGGCGGCCAGTTTCTGCAAAGATTCTTTGCTCCATACAATGCCGGCCGGGTTGTGGGGATTCGACAGGATGAGCATTTTGCATTTGTCGTCGATGATGGAGTCCAGATGGTCGAAATCCATTTCATAAACGCCGTCGGTGAGGCGCAGCGGGTTGTATACCACCCGGCGCTTCATCTTTTCCGGTACCAGATGGAACGGATGGTAGACGGGGGGTTGTATGATGATCTTGTCCGCTTCGTGTGTGAACTTTTCAACGGCAAAGGCTATGCCCCGGACGATGCCGGGTATGAAACTGATCCATTCGCGTCGGAGATCCCAGTCGTGCAGTTCTTTGTTCCACCGGATGATGCTGTTGTAGTATTCTTCGGAGGGGTATGTATAGCCGAAGACCGGATGTTCCAGGCGTTGTTTCAATGCGTCGATGATGAAATCCGGGGTGCGGAAATCCATGTCGGCCACCCATAAGGGTATCAGGCCTTCCTGTCCGAAATGCTCTTTCAGGGCGTCGTGTTTGATGCAGTTTGTGCCTTTTCGATCTGTAATTTCGTCAAAATCATATGTCTTCATCTGTACGTTGCTGTTAATTTGATACTAAAAACGGCTTGTGCAGGCAATAAGTCGGCACGCAGCGCTTGAATTTGACGGCAAATGTAGTATTTTGATTTCATTTATCCCGTATTTCCGCGTATTAAGTTTCAGGCGTTGACGTCTACGATAAAGAGTACGGGGCGGTCTTTATTGCCTGATTTTATAAAACAGTAGGATTGGTTGTACATATCCATCGGTTGGAGGTCGGTGATGTATCCCGTCCCGAAGAGGTCGTCTTTGAATCCCTTGGGGAGGATATAGGCTGTGAAATTCAGGTGGTCGTAGCAGAATGTGAAGTGACGCCCGGTGTGGTTATTGCAGGTCGACATTGTGTATCGCGCGCCTTTTCTCACCGGATAGATACATGCCGTACCCGGGTGTCGTTTGGGGTATAACAGAGGCAGTTTTTTTTGTTCCGCCATATAAAGCGTGTCTTGCAGAAGATGTTCTGTGCCGGATGGCGGCACGTAGGCGTAAATCCCTTCTTCATCGGCCAAAAGTTCCGAAACGCATGTGCCGGTGAAAATCCATTCCCTTCCGATATCCGCAATGTGTAAGGTTTGTTCGGACAGGATGTTCATATCCGGGTCTAATTGATACAGGTTGTGCCTGATCCGGTAAGAATCCGGCAGATCCTGTATTTCCGCAAGCGTTTCGGCTGTGGCCCACAGGCACCCGTTGTGAAAAGCAAATGCCGTCAATTTGTGCCATGGATGTTTTATCGGATCTTTTGATATCCGGTTTCCGTCGTAATCATATTTGCTGATGTTGCGCCGGTCGTCTATCACAATTACCTGGTTTGCTTCCGTATTTAATGCATATTGAGTGATATGGGTTTCCCCGTTTATATCACCGGCAATCCGGTTGATGAATTTTCCATGCGTATTGAAATGGAGTAGCCGGTTATCGCTGAGCAGAAACAAATGATTGCCGTCTTTTCGCACATGCCCGGCTTGTTGTATCGCACCGCTATCGGGTGTTTCCAACGGAATGGACTGCACATGCCCGGCGATATCGGAAAGTTTTCCGCGTGTTTTTATTTTTATCTTGTCGTGGATATAATCGTCCGCAACCCTGTATCCCTGGTAAATGTATGTCAGGGCCAACAATGTCAAAAGTAAAAAGCAGCTTTTTCTCATAACGGTTTGATTCATTATATTTAAAACGACAGATACAACCGTTTATTATTTGATAGCCTGTTTTTCTCCGGTTATACCGGAACAAAGGCGTCCTGAAGTTATATAAAATGAGTTTGAGGTTTATTTATCTTACGAATTTGTGTTTTCTTGCGAAATTTTTGTTTAATTTGTTTGGAGTTAATAAAAGAAGTCGTATCTTTGCCCTCCGAGTAAAAAACAGGAAACAATGATTGCTATTCGGAACCTTTCCATGTTAAATTCTATTGATGTCATTGTGGTCTTGCGCTGATGTGCGTGAGAAAGGTTTGTGTAAATAGCATGGAATGATATAATTGAGCCTTTCTCTGATTACAGAGAGGGGCTTTTTTTAATGCGCAATCGACGGGGCGGAGAGCCGAAAACAACAGCGTTTGGGCGCTATAAATAAAAATTTGTATTATGGAATTACGTAGTTCAGTCAGCACGCAGGGGCGCCGGATGGCCGGAGCCCGGTCGTTATGGAAAGCAAACGGTATGAAAAAGGAACAATTGGGTAAACCGATCATTGCAATCGCCAATTCGTTCACGCAGTTTGTACCGGGGCATGTCCATCTGCACGAAGTGGGGCAAATGGTCAAAGCGGAAATCGAAAAATCGGGTTGTTTCGCGGCGGAGTTTAATACGATAGCGATTGACGACGGTATTGCAATGGGGCATGACGGCATGCTTTACTCACTGCCTTCCCGCGACCTGATTGCCGACAGTGTGGAATATATGGTGAACGCCCATAAGGCGGATGCGATGATTTGCATCAGTAATTGCGACAAGATTACGCCCGGCATGTTGATGGCGGCCATGCGGCTGAACATACCTGCGGTTTTTGTTTCCGGCGGGCCGATGGAAGCCGGCCGGTGGAACGGACAACACCTCGACCTGATTGATGCAATGGTAAAATCGGCGGATCAGTCGGTCGGCGACGAAGAGATTGCCGGAATAGAAGAAAATGCCTGTCCTACCTGCGGCAGTTGTTCCGGTATGTTCACCGCCAATTCGATGAACTGCCTGAATGAGGCGATCGGCTTGGCATTGCCCGGAAACGGAACGGTTGTCGCTACGCACGAAAACCGTTTGCAACTGTTTCGCGACGCCGCCCGGCTGATCGTAGACAATACCTATAAATACTATCGCGACGACGACGCATCGGTATTACCGCTCAACATTGCAACCCGCGAAGCGTTCCTGAACGCGATGACGCTCGATATTGCGATGGGAGGTTCTACCAATACGGTGCTCCACCTGCTGGCTATTGCCAATGAGGCCGGCGTCGCTTTTACCCTGAATGATATCGACGAACTTTCACGCAAGACGCCCTGCCTTTGCAAGGTAGCTCCCAACACCCCGGAATATCATGTGCAGGATGTGAACCGCGCCGGCGGGATCCTCTCCATCATGGGCGAGCTGGTCAAAGGCGGTTTGTTAAACACTTCGGTGAAGCGTGTGGACGGGATGACTTTGGGAGAGGCGATCGCCCGGTACGATATTACGGCTTCGGATGTTTCCGGTAAGGCGTTGAAGATCTACGGGAGTGCGCCGGCCGGAAAATTTAATACGGTCATGGGATCGCAGGCAACATATTACGACAGCCCGGACAGAGACCGGGCCGCCGGTTGCATCCGCGATATGGAACACGCTTATTCAAAAGACGGAGGATTGGCCGTCTTAAAAGGTAATATAGCGCTCGACGGATGTGTGGTGAAAACGGCCGGCGTCGACGAAAATATCCGGCGGTTCAGCGGGCCGGCTAAAGTATTTCACTCACAGGATGCGGCATGTGAAGGTATTCTGAACGGAAAAGTGCGGAGCGGCGATGTGGTCGTGATCATTTACGAAGGGCCGAAAGGAGGGCCGGGCATGCAGGAAATGCTTTACCCTACCTCCTACATCAAATCGATGCATCTCGGAAAAGAATGTGCACTTATTACAGACGGGCGTTTCAGCGGCGGCACCTCCGGGTTAAGCATCGGGCATGTATCGCCGGAAGCGGCGTCGGGAGGGGCGATCGGTTTGATCCGGGACGGCGATATCATCGAAATAGACATTCCGTCAAGGATAATCCGCGCCGCATTGACGGAAGAAGAACTCTCCGCCCGTCGCGAAGCCGAGGACGCCAAAGGGAATGACGCCTGGAGGCCTGTCCGCGACCGGAAAATATCAAAGGCGTTACAGGCATATTCCATGATGGTCGCTTCGGCGGATAAAGGAGGGATACGTGTGCTGTGACTTTAATTTTTAATTCGTATAAGGACATGAAATCAAAGAAAATGATCGGTTCGGAGGCGCTACTTAATACATTAATAGCCGAAGGCGTCGACTGTATTTTCGGTTATCCGGGAGGACAGGCTATACCGATTTACGACAGTTTGTATGATTATAAAGATAAATTGCGCCATGTATTGGTTCGTCACGAACAGGGCGCTACACATGCCGCACAGGGCTATGCGCGCGTAAGCGGTAAGGTAGGGGTGGTTCTGGTCACTTCCGGGCCCGGTGTGACGAATACGATAACCGGCATTGCCGATGCGATGCTCGACAGTACGCCGATGGTTGTGATTGCCGGACAGGTGCCTTCGCCACTTCTCGGCACAGATGCTTTTCAGGAGGTGGACGTGATCGGCATTACCCTGCCCGTCACGAAATGGGCTTATCAGGTTCGCCGCGCCGAAGATATAGCATGGGCCGTTTCGCGTGCGTTTTATATTGCATCTACGGGCCGTCCGGGCCCTGTGGTGATCGACATAGCTAAAGATGCGCAGATCGGGATGACGGATTACCGGTATGAGCCGGTCGACTTCATTCGCAGTTATCGGCCATGGCCCGATATTGCCCCGGAAAACATAAAAGCCGCCGCCGATATGATTAATCGGGCAAAGAAACCGTTTGCGCTGGTCGGACAGGGCGTGATTCTGAGCAATGCGGAGAAAGAGCTGAAAGCCTTTCTTGAAAAAGCGGATATCCCGGCCGGCTCAACGATGCTGGGATTGTCGGCGATGCCCTCCGGATATCGTCTGAACAAAGGGATGTTGGGTATGCATGGCAACATAGGCCCCAACCGGAAAACAAACGAGTGTGATGTACTGATCGCGATCGGTATGCGTTTTGACGACCGGGTGACGGGCGACCTGAAGACGTATGCCCGGCAGGCGAAAGTCATACACCTTGATATTGATGCGTCCGAAATAGATAAAAACGTCCGGGCGGATGTGAAGGTGCTGGGCAATGCAAAAGACACGCTGCGTGAGATCACCCGGTTGCTGAAACCGGCAAAACATGCGCAATGGATCCGCTCTTTCGATGCGGACGAAAAAGAGGAACTGGAGCGGGTCATAGAAAAGGAGATTCATCCGAAAGGGGATCTGTTGCGTATGGGAGAGGTCGTCCGTAAAGTATCAGATGCGGCAGACGACCGGGCGGTATTAGTTACGGATGTGGGGCAAAACCAGATGATGGGAGTCCGTTATTTCAAATATACGGATACACGCAGCGTTGTCACTTCCGGAGGCCTTGGGACAATGGGCTTCGGACTGCCGGCCGCTGTGGGTGCGAAAATAGGCGCTCCGGAACGGACGATCTGCCTGTTTGTCGGTGACGGCGGGTTTCAGATGACATTGCAGGAGTTGGGAACGATTATGAACGAAGGATTGGCGATAAAGATCATTCTTCTTAACAACAACTATTTAGGAATGGTTCGTCAGTGGCAGGAGTTGTTTTTCGATGAACGTTATTCGGCTACCGAAATGAAAAATCCGAACTTTGTCGCTTTGGCCGGGGCTTTTGGGATCCGTGCACGCGAAGTAAAAAAAAGGGAAGAACTGGATGACGCCATACGCGGGATGTTTGAATGCGACGGAGCATATCTTCTGGTTGCCGACGTTGAAAAATGCGGCTTGGTTTATCCGATGGTTCCGGCGGGAGGATGCATTACGGAAATGCTTTTCGACAGTGATGCGCCTTGCGCAAATAAATAATGTTAACATAAAATATAGAATCGAATGGAGTCGACAGGTAAAAAAACGAACGGTAGGAAAGCGGCCGGTAAGCCGGCGGAAAAGTCCGTAGAGAGATCGGCGGAAACTCCGCAGAAACGGGACAAGAAGCTTTTCACCATGATTATCTTTTCGGAAAATACGGTAGGATTGCTCAACCAGATTACCATAATCTTTACCCGCAGGCAATTGAACATAGAAACCCTGTCGGTTTCGCCTTCCGCCATAGAAGGCATTCATAAGTTTACAATTACCGTATTTACCGATGAGGTGATGATAAAGAAGGTGGCCGGTCAGATCGACAAACGGGTTGATATATTGAAAGCGTATTATAATACGGATGAAGATCTGGTTCACCAGGAGATTGCTTTGTATAAGCTGAGTACGGAACTTTTTATCCGGATGGACAGCGCTGAAGAACTGATACGCAAATACAATGCCCGCGTATTGGAGATAAATGAAGACTGCCTTGTTTTGGAAAAAAACGGGCATTATGAGGAAACACAGGCGTTGTTTCGTGAGCTGAGCGAGCGTATCGGCGTCCTGCAATTTATCCGTTCCGGGCGCATTGCGATTACCAAGAGCAGGGTAGAGCGCCTGAGTGACATGCTTACTTCTATGGAACATAAATTAGAGCGAAAAAAATGAACAAGTTTGAAAAAGTAGGGAAATTTCAGTTTGTAACGGAGTCCTATCTGTTGGATTGCAGAGGGCGACTTACGATACCGATGATCGGAAATTATCTGTTGCACGCAGCCTCCGGTCATGCTGCGCAACGCGGTTTCGGATTCAGCGACATGACGGAAAAACAGACGGCCTGGGTGCTTTCGCGGTTGGTGATGGAAATCAACCGTTATCCGGGAATGTCGGAATCCGTCACGTTATACACTTGGATAGAAGACGTCGGGCGGTTTCTGACCACTCGCTGTTTTGAGCTGACCGACAGTGCGGGCGTTCCGCTCGGTTATGCCCGTTCGGTATGGGCGGCGATCGACCTGCAAACGCGCCGTCCGACGCCATTGGACATAGAAGCTTTGCAGGTTCATGTATCATCCGAAAGATCCTGTCCGATCGAAAAGCCGGGGAAGATCGCGGCCGTCGAAGGTGAAACGACGGGTGTACCCTATCAGGTGAAATACAGCGACCTCGATATCAACGGACACCTGAACAGTATTAAATATATGGAACACCTGCTGGATCTGTTTGAACCGGAGCTGTTTAGGGTGAAAGAAGTGCGGCGTTTCGAGATCGCCTATTTGTCCGAAGGCCGGTACGGTATGCCCCTTGTGCTTCATAAAAAAGAAATGGAACCGGATACGTATTACATGGCGATCAGCCATGAAGACCGGGTCATCTGCCGGGCGATTGCGAACTGGGTTCAAAGTTAGCCGCCGTTGCCCGCGCGTTGCGGTTGAGTATCGCGAAACCGCATGGATGGAAGAATTATATATTTACTAACCTCAAAAAAATAGAAAGAAAAATGGCAAAAATGAATTTTGGCGGTGTGGAAGAAAACGTAGTAACCCGCGAAGAATTTCCGTTGGAAAAAGCAAGAGAAGTCATGAAAGATGAAACGATTGCAATTATTGGGTATGGCGTACAGGGGCCGGGGCAGGGACTGAACCTGCGTGATAACGGTTTTAACGTCATCGTCGGCCAGCGTAAAGGAGCCACTTGGGAAAAGGCCGTTGCCGACGGCTGGGTGCCGGGCGAGACCCTCTTTGAGATCGAAGAAGCGTGCGAGCGCGCCACCGTTATCCAGTATTTATTGTCGGATGCCGCACAGATAGAGTTGTGGCCGACGGTAAAAAAACACCTCACGACCGGTAAAGCCTTGTACTTTTCTCATGGATTTGCGATCACGTACAAGGAACGCACGCAGATCCTTCCTCCGGAGGACGTAGACGTTATTCTCGTCGCTCCCAAAGGTTCGGGCACATCGTTGCGCCGTATGTTCCTTCAGGGACGCGGGCTGAACTCCTCCTACGCCATCAGCCGGGATGCGACGGGACGCGCCTGGGAACGTGTGGTCGCTTTGGGGATCGGGGTCGGATCGGGTTATCTGTTTGAAACCACGTTTCAGAAAGAAGTCTACTCCGATCTGACCGGCGAGCGCGGAACGTTGATGGGAGCCATACAAGGTATTTTGTCGGCACAGTATGAAGTGTTGCGTGAAAAGGGCCATACGCCGTCGGAAGCATTTAATGAAACGGTAGAAGAACTGACGCAGTCGCTCATGCCTTTGTTTGCGGAAAACGGAATGGACTGGATGTATGCCAACTGTTCTACGACGGCACAGCGGGGCGCGTTGGACTGGATGGGGCCTTTCCACGATGCAACGAAACCTGTTTTTGAAAAATTGTATGATGAAGTGGCAAGCGGTAACGAAGCGCAGCGTTCGATCGATTCGAACTCGCAACCGGATTATCGCGAGAAACTGAACGGGGAACTGGTCGCGTTGCGCAACAGTGAGATGTGGCGTACGGGAGCTGTGGTGCGCAAGCTTCGTCCGGAAAATAATTAATCGAACAGGCTTTGCATGACGGCAAGTGATTTTATTTCCGGAAAATCGGACAGGTGAAGCTTATAATATTGTATGATATGCCGGAGGATATGGGTGCGTTCCTGCCTTGAGAAGGCATAGAGCGCCATGTTCTCGAACCGGATCCGGAGAAGGCGTTCGAACACCATACTGTCTTCTTCATTCAGATAATAGTTGTGTTCGGGCGCTTTTTCCGTAAAAATTCCGTTTAACAGGTCGAAGAAGTATCCGCTTCGGAAAGAATTTCCGTTGGGATGTATGCCTAAGTATGCCGATAATTGAATCAGGAAAGTGAGGTGAAAATTTCCAATACCTTCTTCTAACGCATCCAACCACCGGATAGAACGGTATAAATAGTTAAATAACGGTTGATTGGCTTCTTTCTCCTGTATGACCCGGTAGAGCACTTCCGAAAGAAACAGCGTGGTTGCGTTTTTGTACGGATTGCATTGCAGTTGTGTGAAGGTGCAGGCTGTTCCGGCTTCTTTTATGCGTTGCAGATCCCTGTTGTTCAGATGCTCAACCTCCATTTCCAGTATCGATAACGGTTGCAGCAGGGCGCGGGAAACTTTCGACCTCTTGCCATGTGTGTTTGAGATCATGTAGGAAGTACGCCCGAAAATTTCCGTATACATATTTATAATAATATATCTGTCGTTATACGGGAGGGTATGCAATACAATGCCTTTTGTCTTATGTAACATCCTTGTACATTTGTCTGCAAATATATTGTATTATTTCGGGAATATCATTTTTTTGAAAAAAAAACAGTAGAAAAATTTGGAGGGTAAATAAAAAGCCGTATCTTTGCGCTCGCAAAATGACAAAAGGGCATTTTTCTTATGTTAGGAGTGTTTTTGTCAATGCGGCGAATGGCCTGTTCGTCTATCGGCTAGGACGCAAGATTTTCATTCTTGAAAGAGGGGTTCGATTCCCCTACGGGCTACAAAAAAAGTGAATCCGAAAGGTTGCATGTAAAAATAAATAATTGAAGGTATAAATAAAAAAGATGGCTAATCACAAATCATCCATAAAAAGAGTTCGTCAAATAAAGGCTCGTACTTTGCGTAACAGGTATCATGCGAAAACTATGCGTAATGCCCTGAAGAAAATTCGTACATCGGAAGATAAAAACGAAGTAAGGGAATTGTACCCGAAAGTATGTTCCATGCTTGATAAATTGGCGAAACGGAATGTTATTCATAAAAATAAAGCGGGAAATCTTAAATCAAAGATTACAAAGCGCGTTAATGCGATGAGTGTTTAATTGCGGATTTCCTGATCGGAAATAGTGAAGCCGGACAGATTTGGATGTCCGGCTTTTTGTGTTTTTTTTTTGACCGTCTGTTGTCCGGATAGGTAGATCCGGCAGCGTATGATGGAAAATCGAGGTAAAAAAATTTGTTGTTTTCGGGAAAAAGCGCTATATTTGTTAACTTTTTTAGAGAACAAAATTTATACGATAAGTACTTATGAATGAAGAAGAATTGAAAGAGGTAAGCGGCGAATATTCATCGAAGAATATCCAGGTGCTCGAAGGTTTGGAAGCGGTGCGGAAACGTCCCGCGATGTACATCGGCGATATCAGCGAGAAAGGGCTGCATCACTTGGTCTATGAAGTTGTTGACAACTCAATAGACGAGGCGCTGGCCGGTTATTGTAAGAATATAGAGGTTTTTAT
>JAIRSF010000153.1 GCA_031255595.1 Tannerella sp. | reverse complement strand
TGACACAGGTAAATCGATAAAAAAGAGGGGCTAACTACAACGCTAATCCATGAATGGTACGGCGGTGGTAACATTTTCTATCGACAGGTGGTAGCATTCGCTTCCGACGCCGAAAGCTTAACGGGGCGAAGCGCACGAAGCCTTGATTTTTTGGTACTTTTTTATCAAGAAAAAAGTACGAACCCCACCCTTTCTATCAAGAAAAAAGTACGAACCCATTTCAATAAAGCAACAAAGTTAAGGAGTTTAAGACCGGCATCGTGCGGAGAGCCGTTAAGTAGTGAAGGGAGGCGTCAAGAAATCTGTGCTGTTTGAGCGAAGCGAGTTACACAGATTTCTTGATGCCTCGCGGATCGTCGATGCGTAATCATTGAAACGCTTGCCAAAACCATAATCGGCACTCATCTCTATAGAAACGCTTTTCTCATTTTATGTAAAACACAAAATAGATAACGACACCATGACGGAGATCAAAAAAAATTGACAGGTTTCACGTGGAACATTTAGCGCCCTAACAAGATTAACAGGATATTAATATCACTGGGAGAAATACCCGGAATACGACTTGCCTGTGCAATCGTTTCCGGATCAATGCGCATCAGTTTTTGCCGGGCCTCCGTAGAAAGTGTTTGAATAGATTCATAATTGAAACGACCTCGAATAACAATGTGTTCCAAACGATTAATTTTCGCTGCTATTTGTTGCTCACGCTTAATATAACCGTCATACTTCATCAAAATCTCTGCGGCTTCCATAATTTCTTCTCTGCGAGCAAGAGCAATCGAAAGGTGAGCCAATTTTTCTTGAAACTCAGGCAAAGCTTCTATCGTATCCTTTAAACGGATTTGTGGACGCTTGATGATTTCGAGTAACTTGCATCCATGAGAAAGAGGCGCCGTACCATGAGCCATTAATAGGGCATCTACCTGAACAGGTTTTACTGAATAATTTTCCGCAAAAGAAATAATTAACTCAACGACCTCTTTTTTCTCCTTAAGCAAGTGATGCCGATAATTATCGGCAAGCCCCAATTCATAGGATTTTTCCGTAAGACGCATATCTGCATTATCCTGGCGAAGAAGTATCCGATATTCTGCACGCGAAGTAAACATGCGATAGGGTTCATCAACTCCTTTCGTGACAAGATCGTCGATCAGTACCCCGATATAAGCCTCGTCGCGGGTAAGAATAAAAGGCGTTCCGCCATTACATTTTATATGGGCATTAATACCGGCAACAATCCCCTGCCCTGCCGCTTCTTCATATCCGGTAGTGCCATTAATCTGCCCGGCAAAGAAAAGATTTCGAATGTGTTTTGTTTCTAAGGTATGATGCAGTTGCGTCGGATCAAAAAAATCGTATTCAATAGCATAGCCGGGACGATACAATTGAATGTCGCGAAATGCGGGTATTTCTTTCAATGCGCGTAGTTGAATGTCAAAAGGCAACGAAGATGAAAAACCATTCAAATAATATTCATTCGTTGTTTCACCTTCCGGCTCAAGGAATAATTGATGCTGAGTTTTATCCGCAAAGGTAACTATTTTCGTTTCGATGCTCGGACAATAACGAGGCCCGATACTCTTGATTTGCCCGTTATAGAGAGGCGAATCCTGCAAACCGTCGCGCAACACGTTATGAGAAGCCTCATTGGTATATAAAGTCCAACAACTTAGTGATTTAAGCTCTCTACGGACAGTATCTAAATACGAAAACTTACGAAAATCATTTTCTCCGGGTTGTTCCGTCATTTCATCAAAGTGAACGCTACGCCCGTCAATGCGAACAGGGGTTCCCGTTTTCATCCGCCCGGAACGTAAGCCGAACGACACAAGTTGCTCCGTCAATCCGGAAGAAGATGGTTCGGAAATACGTCCTCCGGAAAATTGTACACGTCCAATGTGCATCAATCCATTCAAAAAGGTACCATTCGTAAGCACCACAGATGAAGCATGAAACTCTATGCCAAGCATCGTTTTTACACCGGTAACACAACGCGCCGTTTCATCTATAAGCAATTGAACGACCATATCCTGCCATACGAACAAGTTAGAAATATGATCCAGGACATTATGCCACACACTCATAAATTTCACGCGGTCACTTTGTGCACGAGGACTCCACATCGCAGGCCCTTTACTCCTGTTGAGCATTCTGAATTGTATGGCCGTACGATCCGTAACAATGCCCATATAACCGCCAAGCGCATCTATTTCGCGAACGATCTGCCCTTTAGCGATCCCTCCTACAGCGGGATTACAACTCATTTGGGCAATCTTATTCATATCCATGGTAATAAGCAACGTTCGCGAACCCAAATTCGCCGCCGCCGCCGCCGCCTCGCATCCCGCATGACCGGCGCCTACCACTATCACATCGTAATCAAATTTCATCAGGAAACAATCATTTGCAGGTGCAAAGATAACCAACAGCTTTTAAAATCAAACGATAAAAAAACAAGTTTTAGAAAATTCATAAGAAAACCGAATAACTCCACGACAAAACATAAA
>JAIRSF010000133.1 GCA_031255595.1 Tannerella sp. | reverse complement strand
CGAGCGCCAAAATAACCTCTCGTAAGTTTCAAAATCCGTTTTCTTTTTGCTCTTGAAGCAACATGATTTACTGATCTTGGCATAATTCTAATTTTTTTTGAATGTTAGCGCCACCTTTTCAGGATGATCTTGAGTGCTAATCATTCGGTTAATAAAATGTAATAAACTCTTGCTAATGATTTAATTATTTCAGACAAAGCAACTTCTTGATGTTGTTTATGTCTGCATTAGCTACTAACCCTGTGTGAGTCAGATTTCTCTTCTGCTTTTTTGTCTTCTTGGTCAGAATGTGACTTTTAAAAGCATGTTTTCTCTTGATCTTACCCGTTCCGGTAAGGGCAAACCTTTTTTTTGAACCGGAATTAGTTTTCAATTTTGGCATAACTTAAATTTTAAATATTGATTGTAATTAGTTAATTATAAATCATTTCCTCGCGGAAATGCTATTTGGTTTCATTTTTGTCGTCATTTACTTTGGGGCCGGGCGCATCCTGTTTTTCATTTTTTAATAAGGATGGCTTCGGCGTTCCTCCTTTCTTGGAAGTGGGTGATAACATGATAATCATTCGTTTCCCTTCCAATACAGGCATTTGTTCTACTTTTCCGTATTCTTCCAGATCGTTTGCAAACCGAAGTAACAGCACTTCTCCCTGTTCTTTGAACAGGATAGAGCGACCTTTAAAAAACACATACGCTTTCACTTTTGCTCCTTCTTCCAGAAATTGTTTCGCGTGTCTTAGTTTGAAATTGTAATCGTGGTCGTCGGTCTGCGGCCCGAATCTGATTTCTTTCACGACAATCTTCAAAGCTTTCGCCTTTTGCTCTTTCTGACGTTTTTTTTGCTGGTAAAGAAACTTCTGATAATCAATAATTTTGCATACAGGAGGATTAGCGTTTGGGGAAATTTCTACCAAATCGAATCCCATATCTTCAGCCATTTGTAATGCTTTAGAAGTAAGATAAACTCCGGGAGTTACATCATCGCCGACCAAGCGAACTTCAGGAACGTTTATACGTTCATTGATTCTGTATTGTTCTTTATTACGATCGAATCTCATTGACTTTTTATGTATAATATTTACCTCCTATTTTTTTATTTCCGTTGTTTCTTTATTCCATTTATTTATCATCTCGTCAATTTCTTTCAAAATTTGCGCTGCAAAGGTAGTAATTTTAATTGAACCTTTATCACCTTCGCCCTGTTTTCTTACCGAAACTTCATCATTTTCCATTTCTTTTTCTCCGACGATAAGCATGTAAGGTATACGTTTAAGTTCATTGTCACGTATTTTACGACCTATTTTTTCATTACGATCGTCAACTATAACGCTTATATCATTTTTTTCCAGTTCACGCGCTACCTTGTAGGCGTAATCGTTGAATTTTTCTCCGATAGGCAGTACGGCAACCTGATCCGGGGCCAGCCACAGCGGGAATTTTCCGGCGGTATGTTCTATCAGGACGGCGACAAAGCGTTCCATGGATCCGAATGGTGCGCGATGAATCATGACAGGGCGATGCTTCCGGTTATCTTCGCCGGTATATTCCAGTTCGAACCGCTCCGGCAGGTTATAATCAACCTGAATCGTTCCTAACTGCCAGCGCCTGCCGATCGCGTCTTTTACCATAAAATCAAGTTTAGGGCCATAAAAGGCTGCTTCTCCCAATTCGACTTTCGCCGGCAGGCCTTTTTCTTCGCAGGCTTCGATTATTGCACGTTCCGCTTTGTCCCAGTTTTCATCCGATCCAATGTATTTTTCTTTATTTCCGGGATCGCGAAGCGATATTTGCGCCTCAAACTTATCGAAATTTAATGCTTTAAATATGATGAAAATGATGTCCATCACTTTCAGAAATTCTTCTTTCAACTGATCCGGACGGCAGAACAAGTGTGCATCGTCTTGTGTAAATCCCCGCACGCGCGTTAGCCCATGCAGTTCGCCGCTTTGTTCGTAACGGTATACGGTGCCGAATTCGGCAATACGCAGGGGAAGGTCTTTATACGAACGCGGGAATGCTTTATAGATTTCGCAGTGATGCGGGCAGTTCATCGGCTTCAGCAGAAATTCTTCTCCTTCCTGGGGGGTGTGAATCGGCCGGAACGAATCTTTTCCGTATTTTTCATAATGACCGGATGTGATATACAGTTGTTTTCCTCCTATATGCGGAGTCATTACCTGTTGATAGCCGTATTTTTTTTGTATCGTTTTGAGGATATCTTCCAGTTTCAGGCGCAGTTGGGTGCCTCGTGGCAACCAAAGCGGAAGTCCCGCACCTACATTGGGTGAAAAGGTGAACAGCTCCAGCTCTTTTCCAATCTTGCGATGATCGCGCTTTTTGGCTTCTTCTATCAACACAAGGTATTCATCCAGCATTTTTTTCTTCGGAAACGTAATACCGTAGATGCGTGTTAACTGCTTGCGCTTTTCATCTCCCCGCCAATACGCTCCGGCAATGCCGGTTATCTTGATCGCTTTGATACAGGACGTGTTCGGGAGATGAGGCCCACGACATAAATCCGTAAAATTGCCTTGTGTATAGATTGTTATATGTCCGTCTTCAAGTTCGCTTATAAGTTCCGTTTTATATATCTCGCGGCGGTTTTCAAACATAGCCATTGCATCGGCTTTGGAGATATCCCGGCGTCTTATTTCTTCTTTTTTAGCAACCAGTTCGGCCATTTTTGCTTCTATGACTGGAAAGTCGGCGTCCGTCAGGCTTATGTCACCCAGATCCACATCGTAGTAAAATCCGTTTTCAATGGCAGGCCCTATGCCGAATTTCACTTCCGGATATAACTCCTGTAATGCTTCCGCCATCAGGTGTGCACTTGAATGCCAGAAAGCATGTTTGCCTGCCTCATCCTCCCATTTCAGAAGCCGTAATGTTGCATCACTATTGATGGGACGTGTTAAATCCCATATTTCCCCATTGACCTCTGCAGCTAAAACATCCTGTGCTAATCTCGGGCTGATACTTTCCGCTATTTGCAGCGCTGTTGTTCCTTCTTTAATTTCCCTTGTCGAATTATCGGGAAAAGTAATTTTTATCATTGTTCTGACAATAAAATGTTCAATATTACGCATCGTTTTTCCGCAATAATAAGGCGATGTGAATGATCATCTTATGGATTGCATAAACGATAACGTTTTTATTTCGGAATGCAAAGGTAAGAAATAATTAACAAATTCATACTTTTTTCGAATAAAATGCTGTTAAAAAATTAAGACTTCATCCGCTTTGCCCGGCTTTATCATTTATAATATCCGATTTTGCAAAACATTCGCATAGTTTGCATGTGTTGATTATTCGGCCATGCGCTTGATGATGTTATAAGCGTTGATGATTCCTAATTCGCCGGCTTTGCTAAGGTCGGCAATGCCTCTTTTGACATCTCCCTGGGATAATCTTGCCAGGCCGCGGTTGAAATAAGCTTCCGCAAATTCGGGATCGCGGCGGATCGCTTCATTGTAGCCGAGGATGGCCGCTTTGTAATCGCGTTGCGAACAAAGCAGGTTAGCGCGGTTGAAATAGGCGAAGATGAAAGACGGGTCTTTTTGAATGACCGAATTATAATCGCGTAAGATCATTTCGTAAGTATACGAATGGTTGTCGTGTTCATTCCCGATGGCCTGCGTCGGTATACGGCTTGCGGTATTTGAAGTGTTGAACTGGATGCTCATGGCATCGGCCAGTTCGTCCTGCGAGGTGTTGGACTGTTCGTATTCCATTTGTTTGTAGCGGACAACCGCGCGGTTGAAGTAGGCAAGGATATAGGAGGGGTCTATTTCTATCGCTTTGTCAAAGTTGTTGATCGCTTCCGCAAAGTCTTGTACCAGCATGAAGTCAATACCTTTTCCGAAGTAGTAGTCGGCATTGTTCGATTCTTTTTCTATTTTGGACGAATATTCATTGATGGATGTGAAATGCGCTTCTATCTGAAATTCGTTTAAAGAGGCTTCTTTATTGGTTATGATCAACTTCCAGCCTAAGGTATTGTGTTCGTTATAGTTTTCGACGGTTTTGTTGTAGTAAACGGATTCTTTGATCCGGTCTAATTTTTCGTAATAGGTTAGTACGAATTGGGGCTGGAGGTCTATGCGGATGTTTTTATCCTGCACGCGTCCGCGTATCTCGCTCTGGTACTTGCTTCTTTGCTGTTCTTCTTTGTCGTATACAACTAAGTTGTTGAATTTACTTATGTTTTTATCCGATTCTTCACGTGTATCTTTTTTTTCTTCCGGTTTCTTGTCCGGGTTTTCGGATGCTTGGGATAAGGGTGTGACTGTAGTTGCGGCTATAACCGGTTGGTTATTTTGTCCGACATTTCCATGTGTTCTTTCCAGTTCCATGGCATACCAGTAGTCTTTGTCCGCACCGCTTATGTCGTTGAGCCGGCGTTTGGCTTCGGCGCGGTTATAGTATGCCGGGGTGAAGTTCGGGTATTGGTCGATGATTATGTCCAAATCGTTGACGGCCGACCGGAAATCTCCGGTTTGGTTATGTAGCAGCGCCCGGTTATAGTATGCCATGTAATTGTCCGGTTCCATGGCTATGACGATGTCAAAATCTTCGATAGCGCGGTTGTAATCGCCTATATGAGAGCGCAAAAGACCTCGGTTGAAACGGGCGATCAGGTTATTGCCGTTCATTGCAATCACCTGGTCGTAGTCGGACATTGCGCCCCGAAGGTCGTTCCGGTTATAACGGATTAGCCCTCTGTTGATATAATAACCTTCTTCCCGGGGATTTAGCCGGATCGCTTCGTTGAGGTCGGTTATGGCGTCGTCCATTTTGTCGGTTTGATAGTAGAGTAAGGCGCGGTTTCCGTAGGCCGGTGCGTAATAGGGGTCTAATTCGATTGTCTTGTTATAGTCGTTCATGGCGGAAAGGGTATCGCCTGTTTCTATGTACATGGCGCCGCGTGCCATATAGGATTTTGAGTCTTTGGGGTATGATTCTATGAGTTCATTGAATAGCGCTTTCGCCTTTTCAAACTCTTTCTTTTGTATGTAAGCGATAGCTGTGTTGGTCATCATCGGACGGTCTTTCGGCCTGAACTCTAATCCTTTCATGTAGTCTTCGATCGCCAGGTCGTATTTCCCGGAGCTTTGCCTTGCAATACCACGTACATAGAAGGCTTGTACAAGAAACGGATTTTGTTGCAATGCTAAGGTGCAATCTTCTTCCGCGCCGTTGTAATCATCCAGGCTCAGTTTGGCTATGGCGCGGTAGAAATAAGGTTGTGCGAGCCAGGGTTTGGCTCTTATGACCTGGTTGAAATATTGGATGGATAGAATATAGTCGTCAAAGTAGAGGGCGTTGCGTCCAATGGCAATAACACGATCGGTGTTTATTTGTGCAAAAACGGAAAATGTGCACACTTGCAACCATATGAAGACGATCATTCTTTTCATTTTATCCGACAGGTTTTATTTTATAACTGCAGGAAATGTTTCCTTTTACGATATGATTTAGTTTGCTTTTATTCAACCGGCGCCGGATCGGCGAAATGTCATCGATAAAAACTTCTCCCTCCAAGTGTTCGCATTCGTGTTGTACCACTCTCGCGGCAAATCCTTCCAGTTCTTCCTCCTGTTCGTTGAAATCTGCATCTTTGTACCGGATGCGTATTTTTGCTGCGCGGGAAACTTTTTCATGTATGCCGGGAAAACTCAGGCATCCTTCTTCCAGCAGGATGGTTTCCCGGCTGAGTTCCGTTATTTCCGGATTGATCATGACCCGTTTAAAATCTTTACATTCGGGGTAACTTTGGGATACTAAGTCGGCGTCTATTACCAATAGACGGATCGAAAGACCGATCTGAGGCGCTGCCAAGCCGATCCCTTCGGCATGGCACATCGTGTCGAACATATTGTCGATCAGTTTTTTCAAATCGGGGTAGTCTTTGCCGACCGTTTCGGCCTTTTTTCTTAAAATCGCCTGGCCGTATGTGTAAATTGGTAGTATCATATAATTAAAAAAACAGTTTGTTTCGTTTGTAAAAATATCCGTTTATAAGTTCGATCTTCTCTTTTCCATATATCCCTGAAGGATGAGCGTTGCGCTTATTTCGTCCGCCAACGCTTTGTTTTGTCGCTTCTTTTTCTTTAAACCTCCTTCTATCATGGCTTTATGCGCCATTACGGAAGTGAACCGTTCATCGAAATATTCAATAGGAATATCCGGTATCACTTTATGCAGCCGGTTAACGAACGCTTTCACATAGTGCATATTTTCCGAGGGTTCGTTGTTCATTTGTTTCGGTTCTCCAACCACAAATAAATCGACCTTATCCTGTGAAGTATAGGCTTTAATATAGTCAACCGCTTCGCCGCTCGGAACCGTTGTCAACCCGCCGGCAATGAGTTGCATCGTGTCGGTGACGGCTAATCCGGTACGTTTGCGCCCGTAGTCTATGGCCATGATTCTTCCCATGCGGGTACAAAGTTACTGTTTTTTTTCAATATGCATTGGATTCGCCCCTAAACATATTAATAATTGTTACGACGATGATTTTTACGTCGAGGAAGAAAGACCAGTTTTCTAAGTACCATACGTCGCGTTTTACACGTCCCTCCATTTGTTCCAATGTACGTGTTTCACCCCGGTATCCGGTGATCTGCGCCCATCCGGTGATGCCGGGTTTGACGAGATGCCTTATCATATATTTATCGATCAGGATGGAATATTGTTCCGTATGTTTCAACATGTGGGGACGTGGCCCTACGACCGACATGTTGCCGATCAATACATTTATAAACTGAGGAAATTCATCTAAGTTGGTTCGCCTCAGAAAACTTCCGATTTTGGTCGTGCGCGGGTCATCTTTTACGGCCTGCAGTTTGTCCGCATCTTCGTTCATGCGCATCGTGCGGAACTTGTAACATTCGAAGATCTTGCCGTATAATCCCGTACGTTTTTGTTTGAATAAGATCGGGCCTCTGGATGATATTTTGATCAATACTCCGGCAATGACGTATAAAACGGGAAAAACGGTTAATAATACGGCGACTGAAAATGCAAGGTCGAAACACCGTTTCAGAAAGCGGTTGTAAGGAGATTGCAGGGGCTCTGTTCGCAAGGTTAACAGCGGAACGGATTCCATCACCTCAAGAATCATGCTCTTTTTTATATTCCGGTAGAACTCGGGAATGATATAGAAGCGGATCATGTTTTTCTCCGCGAAATTGAGCAGTTCCGATATTTTTTCACTGTTTGTTCCCGGGATCGTACAATAGATCTCGTCCAGGTCGTGATTCTTTGCAAACTCTTCGATCCCGTCGATTGTGCCGAGATAGTTGGGCAGAACGTCTTTCAGTATCCGGTTATCGTCGAAGAAGCCGAGTACATTGAAGCCGTAGGACAGGTCGGTTTTAATTACATGATAAAGCTCCATCCCGTTCTTGCCGGCGCCTACGATGATTATGTTCTTGGCATTATATCCTTTGCGGCGGTAAGCTTTTACCAGAATACGTATCAGGACGCGCCATAAGGAGAAAATCAGCAGCGTCGCCAGGTAATATACGATCAGGAACGTTGCCAGATCGTTGCCTACGTTGAGAAAAATCAGACAGGTGGCAAATAAAAATATGTAGATGGTGACAAAAGAAAAGGAACGTTGCACGATTTTGTCGAGAAAAACGACCGACATGTGCAATCTCATCGGGACAAAATAAATGGAGAAAAAATAACAGAAGTTAGACAACAGTATGATTTCCCGCACTTTGGGAATCATAGCCGTCGTGTAAATCGGATCTAACAGACGGTAGATGAGAAAGAAAGTAAAATTCAGAACCATCAAATCTCCCAATCCTATAATCCACTGAATGATATACTCTTGTTTGCTGCTTCGTATCATACGCTTTTTTGAGAATCCCGCAAAGATAATGCAAGCTGTGCGAAATACAAAATAGACCGGCCTATTAATTTATCGGGACTTTAATCAAAGAGTCATTTTTATCGCTTTCCGCTTCTTTTCGGAGCGCGTGTTCGTGTATGGGCGAAACGATCGTCATCCGGCAGAAATACGGATCATAGCGTATAACCGAATGTGAGCATCTTGTCGCTTGTGGAGTAGCTTGTGTCTTTATAATACTTATAATATGTAAGACGTGTGAAAAGGCGATTCTTGAAACTGATGCTCCATTTCTTGCCGGAAAAGTAGGATAATTGAGTGGTGAATACGATCAATCGGGAATTGCCGACATCTCCCTGAACGCTTTGATGGATTTTGCCCGTCCCATCCGGATTATCTCCTTTCCATGTGAATATGTGGTAGTTTTCGGTTTGCAGGTCGAAACTGATTTTCTCCTTGTAGGTCAGGTTCGTATATACCTTCACGCTATATCCGCTTCCCAGGTTATAATCTCTTTCATCATTAAAATAATGATCTGTCAGGCTTCCCCCCAGAATAATTGCGTTCAAATAAGTCGACGACCGGACTGCTACGGGACGATTTTCCGTCGCTTCGCGGAAATATAATAATCCTCCTCCGAAAGCGACAGCCTCGGAAATACGGTATGGGGCTACCTTTTCTTTTTCTTTGTTTTTTATCTGTGAGTCATAGTAGTCGAAATGCTGAAACAAACCGGCCGTTAATGAATGTTTCTTTTTATTTCGGATGTTTTTTCCCCATAAGATACCGATGGCATTTACCTGTGTCACCAACGGCTGATACGAAAACAGATCGGCCGATGCATTCGCGATGAACCATTCATACGGACTGTAATAATCGTTCCGCGACTCATCGAACGGATCCCCGTAAATCAGGTTAAATCCGACATTTATACTGTATTCTCCATCTTTGGAACGTTCCTGTTCCGCAAGAAACCGCGGGCCTGCATAGAGATTGAAATACACAGGCACGTCGTCAAAAGAACGTCCTTTTGTCCTCTCTTTTTTCCACGAATCGCCCGTTATCAGGCGGTTTATACCGCGGATAGGAGAAATACACAGTACTAAAACCTCTCGTCCGACACGTTCCTTTCCCGACGACCGGTTGTCGATAAACAAATCCGACAGGCGGAATGTTATTTCTCCCAGTTCCACACCTCCGAATGAGGTGGCAAACAGGTCGTTGATCGACGGCAATTCGGTTTCCATGAAATATTCCCACATCAGGCTTCCTCCTAATGTAAAAGGTATAGATCCCCAGAAAGATATACCGTTTGAACGGGCGGCATTGAAATATAAACTTCCATGATAGGGATGTGCAATCAGATTGGTGGAAAATTTATTCGTATCCCATACGGGTGACGATTTCAGATTTTGCCGGAAGGAACGGATTCCTATTTTAGCAAAATCTTCATTCATAATAAAACGGTTGAATCCCCATACCACCATATTGGTTCCGAAGGTTTCCGCTATGGCCCGGAACGGCTTCTTGGGAATTATATGAACACTGTCGCTCAGGTATTGCCTGGCATCGTTCTCCGGTAAGATGATCTGTTGTCCGAACGAAGCGGCGGACAACAAGGCGAATATATAAATAATGGAAAATCGTTTCATTTTTTCTTGCATTAAAAACCTGTAAATAAAATCTGCTGATAACCTCTCTCTGCGACAACCCCTTACTGATAATCATTACAACCCGTTATTCTATTATAAATGTATGAAATCTTTCGCATATTTCGGGGCAAAAATATAAAATTTTTGTTTAACTCCAACTAAGTTGCTATCTTTGTCCGCAGGTATTAAATAAATGCGGGGTATTTCCGCTAATTGGAATGGAGAAGTTATGTTTTTTAAGTTTGGCCAGTGGTAGCAGTGGTAATTGTTATTATGTCGGGACGCCTCATTTCGGTATCCTGATAGATGCCGGTATCAGTGTGCGTCAGATAAAAAAAATATTGAAAGATCGTGGTGTGGAATTTGAAAAAATACAAGCCATATTGGTAACTCATGACCATGCCGATCATATAAAATCTGTGGGATGCCTTGGTGAAACGCTGCATATACCGGTTTATACCACCGAAACCGTCCATGCGGGAATACGCAGGAGCCGTTATGTGGAGGAAGTGTTGATTCGCTCGCGTTACGTTATTGAGAAAGAAGTGGCGTTCATGATACGTGATTTCAGGATTACGGCGTTTGAAGTGCCGCATGACAGTAGCGATAATGTCGGCTATTCAATCGAATACGGCGACCGGACGTTTGTTGTCGTTACGGATGTCGGCTATATCACAGAAACGGTGGCTAAATATGCCTGTAAAGCCAATCATTTGGTGTTGGAGGCCAATTATGATGAAGAAATGCTGAAGTCGGGTTCGTATCCCGATTTTTTAAAGGAACGTGTGTCGAGTAAGTCCGGACATTTGAGTAATCGTGATGCGGCTGAGTTTCTGGCGACTCATTATACGCCCGACTTGAAAGACGTCTGGCTATGCCACCTCAGTCGTGACAATAATCATCCGGAGTTGGCCTATAAAACGGTTGATCTCCGGCTGTTCCAGGAAGGAATAAAAGTGGGTAAAGATTTGTCCCTGACTGCATTGAAACGAATGACCCCTTCCGATATGTACGAGTTTGAAGTTCAAACGAAGGAATGATGATGTTTTTGTGTATATTTACACTCTTGAGAGGCAAAAAGAAGTGAATCGTTATTTTATTTATCTGACTTATCAGGGTACGCGTTATTGCGGCTGGCAACGTCAGCCCAACGGGTTGAGCGTACAACAGTGCCTGGAAGAAGCGCTATCGCTTGTCTTGCGGCAGGAGTTGCCTGTTGTCGGCGCCGGACGTACGGACGCGGGTGTTCATGCCCGTATGATGGCGGCTCATTTTGACCATGCCGGGCAGATCGCGGATTTGGTGCGGTTGACGGATCAGTTGAACCGGATCTTGCCCGAAGATATTGCCGTAAATAAAATTGTGGCGGTTACGGAAAATGCCCATGCACGCTTTGACGCCGTTTCGCGTACCTATAAATATTATATGACGGAGAAGAAGAATCCGTTTGATAGGGAATGGGTTTGCCGCATGCCTTTACATAAGATGGATTTTGACGGGATGAATGAAGCGTGTAAGGCGCTGTTTGATTATTCGGATTTCACCAGTTTCAGTAAGTTGCATACGGATGTTAAGACGAATGATTGCCGCATTGAAGAGGCCGGATGGGAACGGGAAGGCGACCTGTGGGTTTTTACGATCCGCGCAGATCGTTTTTTGCGCAATATGGTTCGGGCGATCGTCGGTACGTTGTGGTGTGTGGGACGCGGAAAGGCGACGGTAGAGGATTTCAGGCGTATTATCGAAGCGAAAGACCGCTGTAAAGCCGGCATGTCTGTTCCAGCCAAAGGGCTGGCGCTCACAGATATTACATATCCGGATCATCTGTTTCTTCGCACATAGGAGTTGAAATAGGTTATTATGCGGGTTTTATCAATATTTATTCATGAAAAGAACTAAAAAAAACAAGGTAATTGCTTTGTTTTTGATGTTATTAGGAATGATCTTCTTATATTTGTCAGCAAAATAGCGTGTTTTGCGCAGATTAACAATGTAAATTAACAATAAACTAACGGTCTTTAGATATGAAACGAGTGGCGCTTGGCTTGCTATTTATTTGTTTTGTTGTGTCTTCCGGGGCACAGCGTATGGATGAACTTTTTATAAAAATGCCTTCCGATATCATTATTCAGTTGGAGGAAGCGTGGCGAAAGGATCTTGTCGACCTGTATAAATCCGGAAAAACAGCGACCTTGGAAAATACAATGCAGGGGCGCTCCGGTTTATTGAAATTGACCGACGATTATCTGTTGTTGCAGTCTTCGGAACACAGCGTCTTGGAGATGAAACTGTTGCCTCTTGTGAATCATACGCATATAATTTGTATGATCACAACAGTTTCCGCTCCTGTTGCCGATAGCCACGTTTGTTTTTATACAACCGAATGGACTCCGATCCCTGCGGAAGAGATCTATACGCCGGTAACAGCCGACTGGTTCCGGAAAGAGGAGGCGGATCGCTCCTCCGTCGCCTATCATGATGCGGAAGCCCTGTTGGATATTTTTCTGGTAAAATACAGCCTGAATGAGAACGACTTTTCTCTGACGGCCGAATATACCACGCCCCTGTATCTTGACGACGATTCGCGTGGGAAAATAGCTTCGTTGTTGAAAGATACCCCCAGGAAATATGAATGGAAGTCGGGACGTTTTGAGTAAAAACTCATCGGATAATCTTTTTTAACAAGATGTTTTTATTTATTTGCGTTTCGGGCATTACCTTTGTAAAACGATATAAAGCTTTGTTTCAGGATGAAAAGATATTTTCGGTGTTATGAATATACGATGACGTTTTCGTTACAAAACGAGAATAATTTCATGTAATGGCATGGTATTTGTTATATCCTGATGAATGATGAGAAAAAAACGAAACAGGTATGATAAAAAATAATTATACAGAAAGATTAGTTGATGTGATAGAATATAGTCGTGAAGAAGCGTCAAGGCTTCAGAACAGCTATATCGGAACCGAGCATCTGATGTTGGGCGTTATTCGTGAAGGAGCGGGTAGGGCGTGTCGGATTCTGCGTTCGATGAACATTGATATGTCGGAATTAAAACAAATGATAGAGCATGAAGTACGGAACGTAACGGAGCCTGTTACCCATCTCTCGCTGAATGATATTGTTATCAGCAAATCGGCTGAGCAGGTGCTGCGTTTGAGTATGCTTGAAGCGCGTCGGTTACGGAATGCCCGAACCGGTACGGAGCACTTGTTGCTGTCTATGCTCAGGGGCAAGATCGGTATCATTGCGGAATTCCTGAACGGGAAAGGACTCAATTATCAACAGATCTATGACCGTATTGCAGAAGAAAATGTGACGAACGGATCGTCAAAAGGCAGACTGAAACATTCGGAAGAATATGATGAAGATATCAGCGACGGTTATACCGATCATGACGACGACGATGATGATGACGACTCTTTCAATCCGTCTTCAAGAAAAGGATCTTCCGGTTCGTCCGCAGGAGCGGGCGCTACGGCTCAGGCGGCGAAAGCCGGTACGGATACGCCGGTGATTGATAATTTCGGAATCGACCTGACACGTGCCGCCTCCGAAGGGCGTCTGGATCCGATCGTAGGTCGTGAAAAGGAAATAGAGCGTTTGGCGCAGATACTGAGCCGTCGCAAGAAGAATAATCCGGTATTGATCGGAGAGCCGGGAGTTGGGAAATCAGCCATTGTGGAAGGTTTGGCTTTGCGTATCGTACAACATAAGATCTCGCGCGTTTTGTTTGGTAAGCGGGTCGTCAGTCTTGATATGGCGGCGATTGTGGCCGGCACGAAGTACAGGGGACAATTTGAAGAACGTATCAAGGCGATCCTGAACGAAATGTCTAAAAATCCGAATATCATTTTGTTTATAGACGAGATTCATACCATTGTCGGCGCGGGATCCGCTTCCGGTTCGATGGATGCGGCCAATATGCTGAAACCCGCTCTGGCGCGTGGTAAAATACAGTGTATCGGCGCTACGACGCTTGATGAATATCGCAAAAATATAGAAAAAGACGGGGCGCTGGAACGCCGTTTTCAGAAAGTATTGGTTGAACCGACAACGATGGAAGAAACGTTGCGGATCTTACACAATATAAAAGATCGTTATGAAGATCATCACAATACGCGTTATACGGATGGCGCACTGGAAGCCTGCGTTAAGTTGACGGATCGTTATATAAGCGACCGTAATTTTCCGGATAAGGCGATTGATGCCTTGGACGAAGCCGGTTCGCGTATGCATATTTCCAATATTATCGTGCCGCCTTATATTGAAGAACTGGAAAAACAGATTGAGGTGGTAAAAAAGGAAAAACTGGCAGTCGTGAACTCTCAGAATTATGAGCTGGCGGTAAGTTTTCGTGATAAGGAAAGGCAGTTACTCTCGGAACTGGAAACGGCAAAGGAAAAATGGGAACGCGAAATGCAGGAACATCGTGAAACGGTGGATGAAGATAAGGTAGCGGAAGTCGTTGCCATGATGTCGGGTGTTCCGGTACAGCGTATTGCAAAGACGGAAAACGCACGTTTGCTTGAAATGGAAGAAGTGTTAAAGCAAAAAGTGATTGGACAGGACGCCGCCGTACGCAAAATCGTGAAAGCGATCCAGCGCAACCGTATCGGATTGAAAGATCCGAATAAACCGATCGGAACGTTTATGTTTCTTGGGCCGACAGGCGTTGGGAAGACTTATCTGACAAAAGTGCTGGCCGAATATCTGTTCGGATCGGCCGATTCGCTGATACGGATTGATATGAGCGAATACCTGGAAAAATTTGCCGTATCGCGTCTGATCGGCGCACCTCCGGGATATGTCGGTTATGAAGAAGGCGGTCAGCTGACGGAAAAAGTACGCCGTCGCCCGTATTCGATCGTATTGCTCGACGAGATGGAAAAAGCGCACCCGGATGTATTCAATCTCTTGCTGCAGGTATTGGACGAAGGGCACCTGACGGATAGCCTCGGTCGTCATGTGGATTTCAAAAATACGATATTGATCATGACGTCCAACATCGGGACACGACAATTGAAAGACTTCGGACGAGGTATCGGATTTCATCCGCAGGGAGTGGAAGGCGCGGATAAGAAGTTTGCGCATGGGGTTATCCAAAAAGCGTTGAATAAAACGTTTGCCCCTGAGTTTATAAACCGCGTGGATGATATTGTCATCTTCGATCCGCTTGAAAAGGAATCGATCAATCGCATCATTGACATTGAGTTGAAGAAAGTCTTTGAACGCATCGGACAGGTCGGGTACCGGATTCAGTTGACGGATGCCGCCCGCGAACTTATCGCATCGAAAGGAACGGATGTCCAGTTTGGCGCCCGTCCGCTGAAACGCGCTATCCAAAAATATGTGGAAGACGAATTGGCGGATATCATTATCCGGGAAAAAGTGAAAGAAGGCGATACGGTATTGCTTGATTATGATCGGGAAAATGATAAGATCAGCCACTCCGTATCTGTTGCGGAGAGCTGAAAAGGAATTTTTTATAAGCGACAAAATGTCAGGCCATTTGTGTCTGGCATTTTTTTTGCTTTCGGGAGAACGGAAAAAAATTAATTTTAATCATAAAACAGACATGGCAAAAAAAGAAACTAAACAAGGTAACATCGGGGTCACGAGTGAAAATATCTTCCCGATCATCAAGAAATTCTTGTACAGCGATCACGATATTTTTCTTCGTGAACTTGTATCTAATGCGATTGATGCGACACAAAAATTGAAGACCCTTTCTTCCGTAGGGGAATTTAAAGGCGAGTTGGGCGATCTGTCCGTTCGTATCCGTATCGACGGTAAAAAGTTGATTGTGTCGGATCGCGGAGTAGGTATGACAGCCGGAGAGATTGAGAAATACATCAATCAGATCGCCTTTTCCGGAGCGGAAGAGTTTGTGCAGAAATATAAGAACGACGCCGCTTCGATTATCGGACATTTCGGATTGGGCTTTTATTCTTCTTTCATGGTTTCTAAAAAGGTGGAGATCATTACCAGATCGTATCAGGAAGATGCCGTCGCCGTAAAGTGGAGTTGCGAAGGTACGCCGGAATATGAAATGACGGAAACGACAAAAAAAGACCGGGGAACGGATATTATCCTTTATATAGACGACGAAAACAAACAGTTCCTGGAAAAAGAAAAAGTAACGGAGCTACTTACCAAATATTGCCGCTTCCTTCCGCTTCCGATTGTTTTCGGGAAGAAACAGGAATGGAAAGACGACAAATATGCGGATACGGACGAAGATAACGTCATCAATAATACGACGCCTGCGTGGACGCGCAAACCCAGCGAACTCAAAGATGAAGATTATAAGGCTTTTTACCGCGAGCTTTATCCGATGAGCGAAGAACCGCTGTTCTGGATCCACCTGAATGTCGACTATCCGTTTAATCTGACGGGAATCCTGTATTTCCCGCGTCTGCGGACGAACATGGATATTCATAAAAACAAGATACAGTTGTATTGTAATCAGGTTTTTGTGACGGATTCGGTAGAAGGGATCGTGCCGGAATTTATGACATTGCTTCATGGCGTGCTTGATTCGCCGGACATCCCCCTGAACGTTTCCCGTTCCTATTTGCAAAGTGACCAGAATGTAAAAAAGATTTCCACACATATCACTAAAAAGGTGGCCGACCGCCTGGAAGAGATCTTTAAGAATGACCGCGCACAGTTTGAAAACAAATGGGATGATCTGAAGATTTTTATTCAGTATGGGATGTTGAGCGACGAGAAGTTTTATGAACGCGCCGTTAAGTTTGATCTGCTGAAAGACGTCGACGGTAAGTATTTTACATTCGACGAGTATAAAAAACTCATCCAGGATAACCAGACCGATAAAGACGGTACGCTGGTCTATCTTTATTCAACAAATCCCAATGATCAGTACAGCTATATACAGGCCGCGAAGGATAAGGGCTACAATGTCCTGTTGTTTGACGGGCAACTGGATGTCCCGATGATCGGCCGACTCGAGCAGAAGTTTGAAAAAACACGTTACGTGAGGGTTGACAGCGATACGATCGGGAATATTATCCGTAAGGAGGACGCGCAGGCGGTGACGCTGAATGAAGAGCAAAAGAATGCGTTGCAGGAGGTCTTTAAGAGTCAAATCCCGGCTATTGAAAAAGCGGAGTTTACCGTCTCGTTCGAAGCGGCAGGCGCGGATTCCAACCCCGTGATGCTGACGCAGAGCGAATATATGCGTCGTATGCGCGATATGGCATCCATACAGCCGGGCATGTCGTTCTATGGCGAAATGCCCGATAGCTATACCCTGGTTCTCAATACGGATCATAAGCTGGTCAAGAAGGTGCTGGAGGATGAAGAACAGGCCTGCGCCGATCAGGTGAGGCCGGTTCTGGACGATCTAAAAGGCTGGGAAACGCGTCAGCGGGACCTTCGTGAGACTCAGCGTGAGAAAAAGCCGGAAGAAATAACGGAGGCGGAAAAGGATGATCTGACGAATACAAACAAAAAATTAGATGAGTTACGCCAACAACGTAACCGGATCTTTGCCGAGTATGCGAAGGATAATCAACTGGTGAGTCAGCTGATTGATCTGGCGTTACTGAGCAACGGTATGCTGAAAGGCGAGTCGCTGAGCCGCTTTATTAAACGTAG
>JAIRSF010000128.1 GCA_031255595.1 Tannerella sp. | reverse complement strand
AAAAAAAACAGCTATGAAAAAAGGTATTTTTATCGTATTATCGGTGGTGATTTTTTGCCGGCCTTGCTTTTCGGGAGAAACCGCCCAAGTAACCGGAACAAATAACAAGGTTACAGTTCAGCAACTATTTGCCGACTTCGGCAAGGAGAAAAAAACAATACACATAAAAGTAGGTGGTTTTGCCATGGCGCTGGCACGTGTTTTTTCGGATACGAAAGGTGTTTCCGAAATTGATGTCTATTCCCTTGATGAATGCACGAAGGAAACGAAAGAGAAATTTAACCTTGCGATTCAAAACATAAAAGACAAATCGTATGAAACATTGGTTTCAACGAGTGAAAAAAACGAAAGAGTAAAAGTTCTTGTGAAAATAAAAGACGACTGTGTAAGGGAGATCGTTATTGTAGCCGGAGGCAACGATCCTGCCCTGGTAAAAATTAAAGGCAAGATAAAACCGGAGGATATTCAAAGCATCGTCGACGAGAATAAAAATAAATAATGACTGCCGGAGAGTTCAAACAGGTTTATTTTTCCCTGCACCCGAAGTTATACAGGGTGGCCTGCACAATCCTCAAACAGGCGGAAGATGCCGAAGATATTGTTCAGGATGCATACTGCAAACTTTGGGACGACCGCGAAAAACTTCTTGGCGTACAGAAACCGGAAGCATACTGCGTGACGCTTGTAAAACATTTGTGCCTGGATTTCCTGCGTGCAACAAAGGCGGTGCAAAACAACCGGCAGATTGATGATTATGATTTTCCCGACCACTCAAACGACGTAGAAAACCGGATGGAGAGTAAGGAAACGATAAGGAGAATCAAATCCATCATACGCGCCCTGCCCGAAAAACAACAAAGGGTATTGAACTTACGCGGATTTGCCGATTGTTCGCCGGAGGAGATAGAAACCATAACGGGAGAAAGTGCAGTAAACGTAAGGGTTTTGCTTTCGCGGGCACGAAATACATTGAAAATGAAACTAAATAATTAAACCATGGTGAATGAAAAAGATATAGAACAGTTGCTTACGGCTTTTTACAACGGTGATACCACACAGGAGGAAGAAGCCTTGCTAAAGGAATATTTCAACGGTACAAATATTCCCGAAAACCGGCATACGGACAGGGATTTGTTTCTCGCTTTATATGATTCTTCCCACATACGGGTTCCGCAAGGGTTTTCAGAAAGGTTAGAACACCGGATCGGCAGCTATATAAAAGAAACCGGCGCTACGCCCGGAAACAAACCTGCACAAGCAAAGACCAGGCGCCTGTTTGCCGGTATAGGAAGCATAGCGGCGGCTTTACTGTTCCTCGCCGGGATATTTTTCTTCCAAGAGGGGGAGAAAACCTCCGGCGAAAGCGATGCGATAACGGATACTTTTACCGATCCCCGGGAAGCGGCATTGGTGGCGGAAAGGACACTTACACTGGTTTCCCTCAACCTCAACAAAGGGCTTTCATCCTTGGAGAAAGTGAAAGAAAGCATGGATAAAACAAATGAATTACTAAACGAAAAATTACATTTTAATATCAACAAATAATTATGAAAACAAAGAATTTATTATTAATGATATGTTTGCTGTGCAGCAGTATTACTTATGCACAAAACAGTACAATAGACAAATTGTTTGACAAATATGAAAACGAAGATGATATTACTTTCATCTCTATCTCGAAGGCTATGTTTAAAATGATTCCAAAAAATATAAATACAGGAAACATAAATATAAAAAACATCATACACAAAATAGAATCCATGCGTATCATTACTTCGGAAAAAGCGCATTTGAAAGAAAAAATGAGTGAGGAATTCAGGTCGTCCATCAACAATGATAAAGGTTACGAAGAACTCATGCGCGTAAGGGAAGGCAAATCGAATGTTACCCTCAATGTCCGAAAAAAAGGCGATGCGATTAATGAGTTGGTCATGCTCGTAAACGACGAACATGATTTTGTTGTCATTCAAATATCCGGAAACTTCACCTTAGGCGACATACAGGAAATAGGCGAAAATATAAATACACAATAAACACACATCCCATACCGTTTTTACCATATTAAATAAAGCATTTTAAATATGAGAAAAGACAAGATACTCTGGGCGGACGACGAGATAGATTTACTGAAACCTCATATTCTTTTTCTTGAAGAAAAGGGATATGAGGTTATCCCTGTTATAAGCGGTCAGGACGCCATTGACGTTTGCAGGGAACAATCTTTGGATATTATTTTCTTAGACGAAAATATGCCGGGATTAACCGGATTGGAAACGCTGGTACACATCAAACAGGTCAACCCGAACGTTCCCATCGTCATGGTAACGAAAAGCGAAGAAGAAAGTATAATGAACCAGGCTATCGGCAACAAAATTGCCGATTACCTTATCAAACCCGTTAACCCGAACCAACTGATCCTCTCCATAAAAAAAAACGTACACAAAAGCGATATCATCACCGAAACAACGACTACGAACTACCAACAGGAATTTAGCCGGATAGGAATGCAAATAAACAGTTCCGTTTCGGAGGGCGACTGGATCGATATCTACAAAAAATTAGTTTACTGGGAGCTGACCCTCGAAGAAGGGCAAATAGAGATGCAGGAATTGCTCCGGATGCAAAAAAAAGAAGCAAACAATGAGTTCGGCAAGTTTGTTAAGAAACAATACCTCGGCTGGATACAAAACCCGGAAAACAGGCCGCTGATGAGCCCGGATTTATTCAAAAAAAAAGTGTTCCCACTGCTTGATAATAATGAAAAAATATTTTTTATCCTGATAGATAATTTCCGGCTCGACCAGTGGTATACCGTAAAAGGTTTATTAAGCGATTATTTTACCTTTCATGAAAACCTCTATTACAGCATACTCCCCACCGCTACCCAATATGCCCGGAACGCTATATTTTCAGGGCTTATGCCGGTGCAGATAGAAAAAATGTTTCCCGAACTGTGGGTAGACGAAGAAAGCGAAGAAGGAAAAAACATCAACGAAGAACCGTTGATAAAAACACAAATCGAAAGGTTCCGCAAAAAATATACCTTCTCATATAACAAAATATACGATTCCATATACGGCGAGAAGCTACTGCATAACATATCCAACCTGATGGAAAACCGGTTGAATGTTATTGTACTTAATTTTATAGACATGTTGTCGCATGCACGTACGGAAAGTAAAATGATACGCGAACTGGCACAGAGTGAAGCGGCATACCGCAGCCTTACACGTTCCTGGTTTCAACATTCGACCACCCTCGAATTGTTTAAACAAATAGCAAACAAAGGATATAAAATAATACTGACAACAGACCATGGAACTATTCGTGTGGACAGTCCCGTTAAAATAATAGGCGACCGGAATACGAATACAAACCTCAGGTATAAAGTGGGTAAAAACATGGATTATAATTACAAAGATTTATATGAGATAAAAGAACCGGAAAAAGCAGGATTACCATCTCCCAATTTAAGTACGAGATACATATTTGCACTCAACGAATCATTTTTCGCCTACCCAAACAATTATAACTACTATGTTTCGTACTATAAAAATACATTCCAGCATGGCGGCATATCACTCGAAGAAATGTTGATTCCCATCATAACCCTGCAACCGAAATAAGGCTGTTCATTACCCTGTAAATTCAATGTTCATAACTAATCAAAAATAAATTTTCATTATCCGGCTATATTTTTTATACAAAAGCTGTTTTTTATATGAAGCATAAAAAAACAGCTTTTTATTTTTATTTTTCAAAACCGGATTCCACCGGATTCCTTCATCCGGCAACCGGATATTTATTACTACGGATCATTATTAACCTGTTGTTCATAAATAATATTAAATGGCTGGTCATGACTGATTTTATCCATAAAACGACGGTTAATATGTTTGAGATAAAAAAAGCCCGAACGGTAATAACCGAATATGCAAATATTTTCCATGAAAAATATAAACCATATCAACATGCTATCATTTATATCATCGATAAATAAATTAAAAACAGATATAATAATAAAAGCAGGAGGATAACATAACTAATTGCCGCCATTGAGGATTTTGTTATACCGTTCGTCGTCGTTGATGATCCGGAGCGCCTCCAGGTAACTGTCGTTCTGGTCGTTTATGACCTGGAAATATTCACTTGTGTCGAACAGGTTTTGCGCAATCAGCGCTTTTAGCTGAAGTGAAACGAGTTCTTTGGATTTTTCAAACTGCTCTTCGTTAAATTCTATCTTTTCTTCGCCCGCCATACTTGTGAGTTCCCGCAGCATGTCTTCCGTTATGGCAAAACCTTCTTTGTATTTGTTGATGTTGGAGTATTTTTTGTTCAACTCTTTGCGGTTCTTATCCACATAGTTCATCGTTAAACGGTTGATGATACCGTAGCGTACTAATTTGAAATGATAGTCGTTATTGCGGGTGGAATCTATCGGGATGAACACGTCGGGCATGATACCTCCGCCCCCGTATACGGTGCGTTTCGATATAAGCGTACTGTATTTTAATGAGTCGGGAAAATGTACGCTATCCGCATGCATTAACTCTCCCCGGTTATAGCGGTCTGCCAGATCCCGGTTATAAGCTTCCGTATTGCCCTTTTCGTAAGGCTTCTGTATATTACGCCCGGAGGGGGTGAAATACCGCGCTGTAGTGAGCCTTATCATCGAACTGTCGGACAATACGATGGGTCTTTGCACAAGCCCTTTTCCAAATGTGCGGCGCCCTACGATTATTCCCCTGTCCCAGTCTTGTACGGCACCCGACACAATTTCGCTTGCCGAAGCGGAAGATTCGTCTACCAGTATGACCAGTTTTCCTTTTTCAAACAACCCATTTTCGGTAGCATTTGCGTCGGAACGCGCTTGTCTGTGCCCCTCCGTATATACAATCAGTTTATCTTTGTCAAGAAACTCGTCCGACAAAACAAAGGCGATGTTAAGGTAACCTCCTCCGTTTCTCTGCAGGTCTAAAATGAGGTTTTGAGCGCCTTCTTTTTTGAGTTCATGAAATGCTTTTTCAAATTCTTCTATTGTAGAAGCGGCAAAACGGTTCAGGCGGATATAACCTGTTTTTTTGTCCGCCATATAAGCGGCATCCAAGCTGAATAAGGGTATCTTATCCCGTATGATTTTGAATTCCAGTAAGCCGGGTATGGAGCCGCGTTTTACCTTGACACGTACTTCCGTTCCCTTTTTGCCGCGTATCATTTTCATGACGTCGGTATTGTCCATTTTTACACCTGCAATGAGGGAATCGCCGACCATTATGATCCGGTCGCCTGCCATCAGTCCTACTTTTTCGGAAGGCCCCCCGGAAATGACCTGTACGATATAAAGGGTATCGGTCAGCATATTGAACTGAATACCTATGCCGTCGAAATTAGCCTCCAGGGGTTCGTTCATTTTCCGCGTTTCTTCCGCATCGGTATAGGACGAATGGGGATCTAATTTTTCTAACATGCCCTTGATGGCGTCTTCTACTATTTTTGTGTTGTTTGTTTCGTCTACATACAAATTTGATATGGCGGAGTATGCATTTAGTAACTTATGTGCGTTGTTTTTTTCTTCCTGGCTTTGTGCACCCGCAAAATAAAATGTGAATATAAGTGTGCCGGCGGCTAATAAAATTTTTTTCATTTGACTGTGGGAATTAAGTGTGATATATCTTTTTTATAATGAATAAGATCGCGTACGAGGCGTGAACTTATATGTTCGTATTCGGGTTCGGAAATAAGAATGACGGTTTCCAGGTTCGCTAATTTGCGGTTGATGTCCGCTAAATTTTTTTCGTATTCGAAATCGTATAGGTTCCGGACGCCGCGCAAAAGAAAATCGACCCCTATTTCTTTTGCAAAATCAACGGTGAGCATGTCGTACGACATTACTTTGATGCGCTGTTCTTCCGCATATATTTTCCGAATGGCGCAGATACGTTCTTCCAACGAATAAAAAGTTTTCTTTTCATAGTTGACGCCAATGGCTATAATTATCTCATCGGTAAAATGTAACGCCCTTTTTACCAGTGAATGATGACCTGTTGTGAAAGGATCGAATGTGCCTGAAAACAAAGCTCTTTTTTTCATTCGTATACTGTTTAGTTTGCTAAATCTTCTTCTACTACAAGATTGTTTATAATGAAGTTTTGCCTGTCGGATGTATTTTTACCCATGTAAAATTCGAGCATTTCCCTTATGAGGTCTTCCTTTTTCATTTTAACGGGGTCGAGGCGTATGTCTTCGCCGATGAAATGCCGGAATTCATCCGGCGATATTTCACCTAATCCTTTGAAACGTGTGATTTCGGGATTTTTACCCAATTCTTTGATAGCGGATGATTTTTCTTCTTCCGTATAACAGTAAATCGTTTTTTGTTTGTTTCTTACGCGAAACAGGGGTGTTTGCAATATATATACATGATTTTTCTTTATTAAATCGGGAAAAAACTGCAGGAAGAATGTTATTAGTAATAACCGGATGTGCATACCGTCGACGTCTGCATCGGTTGCGATGATTACTTTATTATAACGCAATCCTTCCAGCCCGTCTTCAATGTTCAGCGCGGCTTGGAGAAGATTGAATTCTTCGTTTTCGTAGACTATTTTTTTAGTGAGCCCGAAACTGTTCAGCGGTTTTCCGCGCAGGCTGAAAACAGCCTGCAGATTTGGGTCGCGGCTTTTGGTGATAGAGCCGCTTGCGGAATCTCCCTCTGTGATAAAAATACATGATTTGGCTTTATCATTGTTTTTGTAGTCGTTCAGGTGAATACGGCAATCGCGTAGTTTCCGGTTGTTTATGTTTGCTTTTTTAGCCCGTTCGCGTGCCTGCTTGGTGATTCCGGCGATCGCTTTGCGTTCTTTTTCCGACTCTAATATTTTTTTGAGAAGGGTGTCGGATGTTTCCGGATACCTGTGCAGGTAGTTGTCTAATTCCTTTTTTATGAAATCGCCGATGAATTTTCCGATGGAAGGGCCTTCCGGCCCCATATCTTTGGAACCTAATTTTGTCTTTGTCTGACTCTCGAAGACGGGTTCTTCCACTTTTATGCTGATCGCCGCGATGATACCGGCACGTATGTCCGCGTATTCAAAATTTTTAGTGTAGTATTCCTTTACGGTGCGACCCAGGGATTCGCGGAATGCCGTAAGATGCGTTCCTCCCTGTGTTGTATGTTGCCCGTTTACAAACGAATAATATTCTTCTCCGTACTGGTTGCTGTGAGTGATCACTACTTCTATGTCGTCGCCTTTCAGGTGAATGATGGGATAGAGCGGCTCCGACGTCATGTTTTCATTTAACAAATCGGCTAACCCGTTTTCGGAATAAAAATTTTTACCGTTGTAATTGATGGTAAGCCCTGTATTGAGGAATACATAGTTTTTGATGAGGTTTTCAACAAATTCGTCTTTGTATTTGTAGTTCGGAAATATTTCCTGGTCGGGCGTAAAGGTGATGAGGGTGCCGTTCCTTTCTTTTGAAGGAGTTATTTCGGGATCGTCAACGACAATTGCCTTTTCGTAGGCTACCTTTTTAGCCTCTTTGTCACGAATGCTTTCAATGAAGAAACGGCTGCTGAGCGCATTGACGGCTTTTATGCCGACGCCGTTAAGACCGACCGACTTTTTAAACGCTTTGCTGTCGTATTTTGCGCCGGTATTCATTTTGCTCGATACGTCTTTTACCTTTGTCAGGGGAACGCCTCGCCCGTAGTCGCGGATCGTTACAATGCCTTCTTCTATTTTGACGGAGACCGTCTTTCCGAACCCCATCATATATTCGTCGATAGAATTATCCAACACTTCTTTCAAAAGGACATATATACCATCGTCTGCAAAAGTGCCGTCACCCAATTTTCCGATATACATACCCGGTCGACGGCGTATGTGTTCGTTCCATTCGAGGGTGATTACCTCTTTATCATCATAAGAAATATCGTTGTTTTGTTGAATCTTAGAAAAATCGTCCATATTAAATTTGTTTTATAAAAGCTCTTCTTGTTTTGTGATGTTCACGCTTGAAATAATCCCATTGCGCCTGAACTGCATTGTTGGTAGACAGTTCGGGATTACTTTCGGCATATTCCGCGCCTAAACGGATATATTCGGGAATCAGGTCATTGAATAATAATGCATTCACACCTTTATTCCGGTATTCGGGAAGAACACCGGTAAGATATAAGTCTATGACCTTCGGCTTTGAGTATAACGCTTTCAACAGGTAAAAAAAGCCGAAAGGCAGTAAGGAACCTTTGGCTTTTCGCATGGCATGCGACAAACTGGGAAGTGATATCCCGAAGCCCACTACCTCGTCGTCCGATTCGCGTACGATAACGGTCAACAGGTCAAGCCGCAGCATGGGAATATACATATTAATGTAATAATTGATCTGTTTTTTTGTTAATGGCGAAAAACCATATAAAGGGGCGTATGCCTTATTCAGTGTATCAAATATTTTGTAAGCATAGGGCCATATTTCTTTACGCTTCTTAAATTTTATGATGTTCAGCCCGTATTTTTGTTTTACTATGTTACCGATGCGCTGATGCTTTTCAGGAATCCCGTTCGGAATATAAATTTTATATTCATACCAGTCCTGGTCTTTGTTAAATCCCATACGTTCCAGATGCTTAGGATAGTACGGGTAATTATAAATAGACGCCATTGTACCCATCCGGTCGAAACCTTCGATAAGCATTCCTTCGTGGTCGAGGTCTGTAAAACCCATCGGTCCATGTATGGTTGTCATGCCCTTCTTCTTCGCCCATGATATAACGCTGTCGAAAAGGCCGTCCACTACTTCTTCATCGTCGATGAAATCAACAAATCCGAAACGTACGTTTTTCTGGTTCCATATCCTATTACATTCATGTACAATTATTCCGGCGATGCGCCCGGCTATTTTTCCGTCTTTATAGGCCAGAAAATAAACGGCTTCGCAATTTTCAAATGCCGGGTTTTTGTCCTTAGATAAAGTCATCATTTCTTCATCTATGAGGTTGGGTACATGGTATGGATTACCTTTGTATAATTTGATATTAAATTTAACGAACTTTCGAAGTTCTTTCTTTGTGCTTACTTCTATAATCTTGATGCTCATTGGTAGTATTGAATTTAGGTAGGCAAAGATACTAAAAATCGGCTATTAAAACAAAGATAACAGCACTTGTTCCATATCGGCTTTTATCCGGCTCTGTTTACAAGAGAAATTATTGATAAGAATTACTACGGCATATTGCTTGTTTTCTTTCGTTATATATCCTGCATAATTGTATACACGACTCATGCTGCCGCTCTTCAGACGCGCTTTTCCTTGCAGCGAGCTTCCTTTGAGTGTGTTTTTTACCGTACCTTCCACGCCTGCCCGCGGCAGGGATTCCACGAATGTTTGCGATACGTCGGATACGGTCGCCATGTAAGCCAGCAGTTCACACATGAAACGGGCCGTCATTTTGTCTGCAGAAGCTAACCCGCTGCCGTCGAACATCCATAAGGAAGACGTTTCCAGTCCTTTTTCTTCCCAATGCTTTCGTACGGTTTTGATCCCTTTGCCGAAGGATGAAACGATATCGTCCGATTTGTATTGTAAGCCGATTGTTTTTAATAGGGCGTCCGCATAAAGGTTATGACTCACATGGTTTGTGATGCGGATTAAGTCTTTTAACGGAGGCGAATAGCTCATAGTTATGATTCTTCTGTACGGTCTTTTCCATTTTTTTTCCTGTTGCAAGATGCGGTAGCATGAAGGCGGCGCCGTTACCTGTATGTTTTCCTTTCTAAGCAGTTCCGTTATATATCCGGCAAGGAAAAGGGCGGGTTCGGGAAGGTCGCCGCTTAGCCTGTATCCCGAACGGTTGGACGGAACAACGCCGTACAGGTAACGTTCGTTGGAGTAGGGGAAGCCTGTGATATAGGTGCTGTCTGCCGCTATTTTTTTAGTGGTCAGGTAATTATGAAAAAGCAGAAAAGATACGTCCGGCTCGCTTCTTTCTATCCGGGGACTGCCGTTCGCCTCACCCGTATGGAGGAACAGCGAATAACGGTTATCGTATACATTCAGTCCGTAGCATCCCTGCCCGTAATAGCTGCCGAGGTCTTCACGCATCCATTTCATCGAAACACCTTCCGTATCGAAAATGCTTTCGTCGGCGATCACTCCGCCGGTTATTTCTCTTATGCCCATGTTTTTGATCGCTGCAATCCATTCGCACAGTATTTTATCGCGATCCGCCCCCATGTCGGACGAACCGAGAGTAGGATCACCGCTTCCGCGGATGTAAATGTTTCCGTCTAAAATGCCGTTCCGCAGCTTTCCGTCGTACATGACCGCAGTTTCATACCTGAACTTTTCACCCAATATTTCGAGGGCGGCGGCCGTTGTTACAAGTTTCATCACAGAAGCGGGTATGACCTCCCGTCCGGCGTCATAGCTACACATGACGGTGTCCCCACGTACATCTTTAATCATGATCGAAACCGACGCTCCCTGCATATACGGAGCGTTCA
>JAIRSF010000112.1 GCA_031255595.1 Tannerella sp. | reverse complement strand
GTCAGCGCCTTTCCGTAGTCGGACAAATAAATCGAATCCTGTTGAATATAAAAAACAAACTTCTCCCTGTCCAACGTTCCCGTTATCAACTCCTGAATAAACGGCAGTTCCAATGTCTTTCTGTAAATGGGTTCGATAGAATCCCATGCTTTTTCACTCCATTTCATACTCTTCAACTGTTTAAAATTAATAATAACAAAACCAAATGCGTCGCACACCTTTGTATAACCCCGTCCGGAACAGATCGTAAAAAAAAGCCGCTTCATGTAAAAATGAAACGGCTTCCGACAATTAATAAATATTTGCTATCAAGTTTCCGTTTCCCTACGATGTCAATTACAACATATCAGGTTCAAGGGTTTAATCTCAGCCCTTCCGACAGGAAGAACACCCCTAACGACGATGCAAACGTAATAAATTATTTCCGATCTACCTCAAAAAAAGATAAAAAATTTACAATTTTGCCTTGATCGCTTTGCTTTCTTTTTCATAGCCCGGCTTGTTCAGGAGCGCAAACATATTCTTTTTATACGCTTCCACTCCCGGCTGGTCGAACGGATTCACTCCCAGAACGTACCCGCTTATACCGCAGGCTTTTTCAAAGAAATAAAACAACTGACCGATATAATAAGCGTTCAGTTCGGGCAGTGTGATTTTAATGTTTGGAACGCCGCCGTCTACATGGGCCAACTGTGTTCCGAGTTCCGCCATTTTATTTACTTCGTCCACACGTTTTCCGGCTAGATAATTCAATCCGTCGAGATCGGCTTTATCGGTGGGAATCGTCACCCGGCGATCCGGTTTTTCAACGGAAATAACCGTTTCAAAGATGATGCGCTCACCTTCCTGAATCCATTGTCCCATGGAATGAAGATCGGTTGTAAAATCGACGGATGCGGGGAAAATACCTTTTCCGTCCTTCCCTTCACTTTCGCCGTAAAGTTGTTTCCACCATTCGCCGATATAATGCATCTTTGGATGGAAGTTGGCCAATATCTCCACCTTCTTGCCCTTTGCGTAGAGGGCATTGCGTGTCGCGGCATAAACGGACGCTATATTTTTATCAAACGGCGTCTGTTCGTCCGTAGCTTTTGCCATGTCCGCTGCACCTTTCACCAGTTCGCGGATGCTGATACCGGCAACGGCGATCGGCAGCAAACCGACCGGGGTAAGAACGGAAAAGCGTCCGCCCACGTCATCCGGGATAACGAATGTCTTATAACCCTCCTTATCGGCCAGCGTACGCAATGCGCCGCGGGCCTGATCCGTAATGGCGACGATGCAATCTTTGGCTTCTTTCTTCCCGGTATTTTTCTCCAGCAGTTTTTTCAGCACCCGGAATGCAAGGGCCGGCTCTGTTGTCGTGCCCGATTTGGAAATATTGATAATACCGAATTTGACATCGGTAAGCATCTCGCATAACTCCGAAAGATAATCTTCACCGATGTTATGCCCGGCATAAACAATTACCGGATTTTCGCGTTTCTTCCGTAACCAGTCGAAACTGTTATTTATAGCCTCGACAACCGCTTTTGTTCCGAGGTAACTGCCGCCGATACCAATCACTACCACCACTTTACACTTGCGAAGCTTCGTTGCCGTAGCCTCAATATCTTTCAATACCGCCTCACTAACGGAAGAAGGAAGATGCAGCCAGCCCAGAAAATCACTTCCCTTGCCGCTTCCGTTATGCAACATTTCCAACCCTTTTTTTACTTTCGGTTCAAAAGCTTCCACTTGTTTTCTTGTAATCACACCAAGCGCTTTGTCGATGTTTAAACGAATCGTTTTCATTTACTTATCACATTAATTAATTATCAAATATCTTTTATCCTTATTGTTATTTAAAAAACTCGGTTATCTTCCTGATCTGTGCCACAGGAGATTTTTGTTCATACAGAATCGCATACAGCGCATCCATTATCGGCATATCCACCTTAAACACCTCATTTATTTCATGGATACACTTTGCGGCATAATAACCTTCGGCCACCATGCCCAACTCAACTTTAGCGACCTGTACGCTGTTTCCTTCCCCGATCATTTTCCCGAACATACGATTGCGGCTGAATGTCGAATAAGACGTCACAAGCAGGTCGCTGAGATACGAGGCGCTTGTAATATTCCGCTTCATCGGATGCACCACATTCAGGAAACGAACCATCTCATCAAAAGCGTTCGGGATATATACCGCCTGAAAGTTATCCCCATATTTCAATCCGCTGCATATACCCGCCACAATTGCATAAATATTCTTTAATACCGAAACGTATTCCAACCCGATCATATCGCGACTGCATGAACTGTTCAGATAAGGCGTTCTGAACACATTTTCCGAAAGTTTGTGAGCTTTCCTTATATCCCGGCAAACCAGCGTCAGATAAGATAGATGTTCCATCGCAATCTCTTCCGCATGGCAAGCGCCGGCTATCACGACAATGTTATTCGGATCGACCCCGTAATAAGTTGTAAAATAATCATTCACAAGCATATTTTCATCCGGCACAATTCCTTTGATGGCCGATATGATATATTTATTTTTCAGTGATGTAGTCACTTTTTTCAGGTGATCCTTGATGTAAGGCGAGGGGGTTACAAAAACAAGCGTATCCGAATCTTCTATGACCCGGTTGATGTCACTGTAAAAATTAATGCAGGACGTATCAAATGCAATACTCGGCAGATAAGCCGGATTATGTTTCATCCGTTTGAAATCTTCGATGCGGTCCGGTCGGCGCATATACCAGTTGATCTCTTTCTGCGAGTACATCATAATTTTCGCCAGAGCGGTAGCCCAACTGCCGCCACCCATAACTGCGATCTTTCCGGGAAAGACTTTCATACGTGCATCGTTTATTGTTAGATCTCCTTCGTCCAGGATTCCACATCCTGCAGGGAAGGTAATACGAATCCGAGGTTATATTTTTTATTCAGCTCAAATAACGACTGGCGTATCAGTTGTGCGTTTGCACCCGGAAGCATGTCTGCCGTCACATATCCGGCTTTCTGCAATGCGGGCACCCATTCTTCCGGTACGCCTGCCGGCGCGTATTTTTCGGCGGCGTCTTTCTTTTGCGTCTTCTCCGGGCGCATTTGCGGGAAGAACAGTACCTCCTGAATCGTTGTCTGTCCGGTCAGCAGCATGGCCAGGCGATCCATGCCGATCCCCATACCGCTCGTGGGCGGCATGCCGTATTCAAGTGCGCGTACAAAATCCATATCGATAAACATTGCCTCGTCGTCGCCCTTTTCACTCAGCTTCAACTGTTCCTGGAAACGTTCCAACTGGTCGATGGGATCGTTTAACTCCGAATAGGCATTACATAATTCTTTTCCGTTCACCATCAACTCAAAACGCTCCGTCAGTTCCGGGTGATGGCGGTGGCGCTTGCAAAGCGGCGACATCTCTATCGGGTAATCCGTAATAAATGTCGGTTGTATGTAATTCGCTTCGCATTTCTCGCCGAATATTTCATCAATGAGTTTTCCTTTCCCCATGGTTTCGTCCGTTTCGATATGGAGCTGTTTGCAAACCTCCCGGAGGCGGGTTTCATCCATACCCGTTATGTCGATACCCGTATGTTCCCGGATGGCGTCGATCATGGTAACACGTCTGAAAGGAGCTTTAAAACAGATGGTTTTGCCGTCCACCTCCACTTCGCTCGTCCCGTTTACATCCAAGCAAATTTTTTCAATCATTTTCTCCGTAAATTCCATCATCCAGTTGTAATCCTTGTACGCCACATAAATCTCCATCACCGTAAATTCCGGATTATGTGTACGATCCATGCCTTCGTTGCGGAAGTTTTTAGAAAACTCGTAAACGCCTTCAAAACCGCCTGTAATAAGACGTTTCAGATACAACTCATTAGCAATACGAAGATACAACGGGATATCCAAGGCATTGTGATGCGTGATGAACGGGCGTGCGGCCGCGCCTCCCGGTATGGATTGCAATACCGGCGTTTCAACCTCCAAGTAGCCTTTTGAATTAAAATATTCGCGCATGGAAGTATAAATCTTCGTCCGTTTGATGAACACCTCTTTCACCTCATTGTTTACGATGAGGTCGACATACCGCTGGCGATACCGCTGTTCCGGGTCGGAGAAGCCATCATAAACGACCCCGTCCTTTTCTTTTACGACCGGAAGCGGACGAAGCGATTTCGACAATACGGTCAGGTCATCCGCATGAATGGAAATTTCACCCATCTGCGTACGGAAAACATATCCTTTTATGCCGATAAAATCGCCGATATCCAGCAACTTTTTGAAAACCACATTATACAGATCCGGGTTATTTTCCGAAGGACAGATATGATCGCGGGTAACATACACCTGGATACGGCCGGTAGAATCCTGTAACTCCACAAAAGAAGCCTTTCCCATAATCCGGCGACTCATGATCCGGCCCGCTATCGTAACATACCGTTTTTCGTCGTCATCTTTAAAAATTTCTTTAATATCCCGAGCATATGCATTCACCGGATACCCGGCTGCCGGATAGGGATCAATCCCCATGTTACGTAATTGTTCCAGACTGTTGCGCCGGATCATTTCCTGTTCGCTTAAATCTAATGTATTCATAGTTTTCTTTTGCTTATAGTGGGACAAAGATAAGGGAAATCAAGTGTAATGACAAAAGAATACCGATTTTCTTTCGATGCGCCGTTTGGAATACGGATGATTGACCGCTAAATCCGGACGTCCGGTAAAAGCATCAACTCGCAAAGAGATCCCTGCTCTAAGTAACCGGTATTTAATGTATTTTTGACTTATTGTGCCGAAATTTGTAAAAATGCATTATCTTTGAAACGGATTAAAACGATAAAAAATGTACGGATAGAATATAATATATTGATTGAAAAATAATTGGGCTTTTAGCTCTTATTCTCACATCTTCGAAATCTGGTAAAATTTCCTCGAGAATAAGGTTGCGAAAGTTCACGTTTTATGGCGTGAATTTGTTCGTGCTTATTTGAGGAAACGGTTTACCAGAGCCGGAAGATGTAAATAGGCAATCAACGAGCAATTTCACGCTTTTCCGTTTGTAAGAATTAAAGAAAAGTGCAAGGAAAACGCTTGACGTGTTTTAAAGGGAATCGAAGGAACAATAGATGCAACCGCGGTAGTTTCCTTATGAGTTTGATTCCCGATGTAATTGTTGGTTGGATTGTAAAAGCAGTAAACAAATAAATGTTAAATAATATGCAAAAAACAATCATTTTCCTGATCTTTCTGTTTGCCTCGCCAACTCTTTGGTCGCAAACATCGTCCGGCAGCCTTGTCATTCAATTACAGCAGACTGTCTTGTTCTTACTGCTTTCGGCTGGGCTGCTCTTTTGGCTCTATTTTAAACGCAAAGCAGATTCTGCCAACGTTCTAAAACAGTTGAATGAGCCAAAAAAGTATCCGTCGCAGGCGGAAGTTTTGAGAAATCGAACAGACACAATTTGCGAATTGCCTGTGTCGGTTGCCGGCGGAGCCGATCCCGACCACTCGTTTGTATTGAACCTCGCCGACGAAATCACACTGACGGAGCGAAACATCTCGTTGATGTTGATAGACCGTAATATAAAAAGTTTGAAACGGTTAAACCGTTCTATCGGCAAACTCAAAGACGACCTCGCCGCAAACGGTTACGAAATTCCGGAATTGTTGGGCAAACCCTACAACGAAGAACTGAAAGCAGTCATAACCAACACCATTCGGGACGAAAATCTTGAAAAAGGCATTGTGTTGATCACGAAAATCGTGAAACCACAAGTGAATTTTAACGATAAAATGATTCAGGCGGCACAGATAGAGATTCGTGTAGGAGATAAAAAATCCGCCGGGACGATGTTGTAAAATGCCTGTTAGCGGGAGCGGATACGGTTTAACGGATCATACGATGCCATAACCGCCTCCATACACTTTTTTTATTTTTATTCCCGGATAATGCTTCAAAAGCGCCCTGATTCTTGAAATGGACGAATCC
>JAIRSF010000196.1 GCA_031255595.1 Tannerella sp. | reverse complement strand
ACGGGCGTCCGGGGAAGCCTTGTTTTTCCGCGCCTCGTCTTGCCCCGCTTCAACGACAAGACGTATGATTTTTCGGCTTCGACTCACTTGGATCTGGATATCGGCGTCCTGAACCGGGCAAAGTATTTCAAAACGTTCACCTTGGGAACCGGCCTCTCCTATGAGTTTACCCCCAGCCCGATCCGCCGCCATTCCTTTACGCCTTTCAAATTGGTGTTCAATAGACTCTACAAAAGCGATACGATCCTCCATTACAATCAAAATCTGTATCAAAGTTTGCAGGATCAGTTCATCCCCTCCATTGCCTATTCCTATACATTGGATAATTCGTCCTTGCGGGAGGAAAGGAGTAAAACGTGGTGGCAGTTCAGCGTTTCCGAAGCGGGCAACCTGATCTCCGGCCTCTATGCAGCCTTCGGAAAAGGCTTTAAGGAAGAGAAGCGAATCATGCGTATTCCGTACGCCCAGTTCTTAAAAGCGACGACCGAGTTGCGCTACAATCATTACATCGACCGCAATCAGCGATTGGCCATGCGTGCAGGCGCCGGCGTGATCTATAGTTACGGCAACGCCACGGTGGCCCCCTACAATGAACGTTTTTATGTAGGCGGCGCAAACAGTATCCGCGCCTTCACCATACGAAGCATCGGCCCGGGACGTTTCGCGCCCGACCCGGACGACCCTTATGCCTACATCGACCAGAACGGCGACTGGAAATTGGAGGCTAACATCGAGTACCGCGGACGGTTAGTAGGCGATCTGGACATCGCCGTCTTCATAGACGCCGGCAACGTCTGGCTGATTCGCAAAGATGAAACGCGCCCCGGCGGCACCTTCCAATGGAAACAGTTGTTGAACGACATCGCTCTCGGTACGGGGATCGGCTTTCGTTATGACATGGACCTGCTTGTTTTCCGCGTCGATATAGGCTATGCCTTACATTTCCCGTATGACACCCGCGAACTTCAATCCTTGGATGCGAACGACAAGCCGGTCTATAAAGGCAAAAAGAAGTATTTCAACACGCCCGGATTCCGGGACGGCATCGGTTTTCACATCGCCATCGGATACCCGTTCTGAATGAACGGACAGTTGAGCGTTTTTCCGGTATTGATATTTTTATTATATTTGTCGGGTTTTTTTTATTAAATAAATCTTTATCGTAAATTATCGCATGTCAAAAAATAACGAAAATCAACCTGACGAATTGGAACGTGAGAAGGAGGCTATTCCCGGAGATACTGCCGAAACGGAAGAAGTGGAGATGGAGGCTATTCCCGAAGAAACGAACGATACATCAGAGAATTTGTCCTATTCGGGATATAAAGTTCCCGGAATGGGTGACGGTGTGCATCCGCTTTCGGGTATGTATCAGAGCTGGTTCTTGGATTACGCTTCGTATGTGATTCTGGAACGCGCCGTACCGCATATCAATGACGGATTCAAACCGGTGCAGCGACGTATTCTTCATTCGATGAAGATGTTGGACGACGGGCGATATAATAAGGTCGCCAATATCGTAGGGCATACGATGCAGTTTCATCCGCATGGGGACGCTTCGATCGGCGATGCGCTTGTGCAACTGGGACAGAAAGACCTGCTGATCGACTGCCAGGGGAACTGGGGCAATATCCTTACGGGCGACGGTGCCGCGGCGCCGCGTTACATAGAAGCCCGCTTGTCGAAGTTCGCTTTAGATGTTTTGTTTAATCCGAAGACGACGGTCTGGAAACTTTCGTATGACGGACGCAACAAAGAGCCGGTATCCCTGCCTGTGAAATTTCCGATGTTGCTGGCGCAAGGGGCCGAAGGTATTGCCGTTGGACTTTCATCTAAGATCCTTCCCCATAATTTTAATGAGATAATAGAGGCCTCGATCGCTTACCTGCGGGGCGAGCCGTTTGTCATGTATCCCGACTTTCAAACGGGCGGCTCGATGGATGTTTCCAAATACAATGACGGGGAACGCGGCGGTTCGGTCAAAGTGCGTGCGAAAATCACCAAGCTGGACAGTAAAACGCTTGTCGTGACGGAAATACCTTATGGCCGTAATACCTCGTCGCTGATCGATTCGATCCTGAAAGCGAATGACAAAGGCAAGATCAAAATCAAAAAGATTGATGATAACACAGCAAGCGACGCGGAGATCATTATTCATCTGGCGCCCGGCGTGTCGTCCGACAAGACGATCGACGCCCTGTATGCCTTTACGGACTGCGAAATAAGTATCTCGCCCAACTGTTGTGTGATTGCAGATAACAAACCGTATTTCTTAGCCGTCAGCGACGTGCTTCGCCATTCGACAGACCAGACTCTTCAGTTGTTGCGGAAAGAGCTGGAAATACATAAGCTCGAACAGGAAGAACAGTTATTTTTCGCCTCGCTGGAGCGTATATTCATCGTAGAACGCATCTATAAAGACCGGGAATTTGAAACGGCTAAATCCATGGCTTCGGCGGTGAAACATATTGATATGCGCCTGGAGCCGTTTAAGCCGTCGTTCATCCGTGAAGTGACGCGCGATGATATCATGCGCCTGATGGAGATCAAGATGGGGCGTATCCTGAAGTTCAATATCGACAGCAACGATGAGTTAATTACCAAAATAAAAGCGGAAATAGAACGGATCAACCATCATCTGGCGCATATCGTCGATTATACGGTGGACTGGTTTGCCATGCTGAAAGAAAAGTATGGCGCCGCTTATCCGCGCCGTACCGAACTCCGCAATTTCGATACGATTGAGGCAACCAAGGTGATCGAAGCCAATGAAAAGCTGTATATCAACCGGGAAGAAGGTTTCATCGGTACGTCGTTAAAACGCGATGAGTATATTTGCAACTGTTCCGAGATCGACGATGTCATTATATTCTATAAAAACGGTATCTATAAGATAATAAAAGTCAGTGATAAAATATTTATCGGAAAAGATATACTATATGTAAACATTTTCAAACGGAATGATACGCGAACTATATATAATGTAGTCTATCGTGACGGCGCTACGGGGCGCAGTTTTATCAAACGGTTTGCTGTGACGGGTGTTACGCGGGATAAAGAATACGATGTGACGCAAGGCACTCCAAATTCGACGATCATATACTTCACCGCCAATCCGAACGGCGAGGCCGAAACTATAAAAGTGGTTCTTCGGCCTAAATTGCGGCAGAAGGTCACGACCTTTGAAAAAGATTTCAGCGAAATCATGATAAAAGGCCGTAATTCGATGGGCAATGTACTGACGAAAGCCGATATTCATAAAATCAGTCTGCGACAAAAAGGAACCTCTACGCTTGGAGGCCGCCAAGTCTGGTTTGACCGCGATGTGCTTCGCCTGAATTATGACGGCCGCGGAGATGCCCTGGGCGAATTTCATCATGACGACCAGATTCTGGTTATTCTTCGTAATGGGGAGTTTTATACGACAAATTACGATTTAAGCAATCATTACGAAGATAATATCTTGGTCATCGAACGTTTCGACGGCGGCAAGGTGTGGACAGCCGTACTCTATGACGCCGACCAGCAGTTTCCGTACGTGAAAAGATTCCGGCTGGAAGCGGGAAGCAAGCATCAGAACTTTTTGGGAGAGAACGGGCTGAGTTCGCTTTATTTGCTGTCGGAACAGGCATATCCGCTGATAGAAGTTGTCTTCGGAGGAAATGATGAATTTCGCAGTCCGCAGGTTATTGATGTGGAACCATATATCGGGATCAAAAGTTTTAAGGCCAAAGGTAAACGCATCACCACTTTTGAAGTAAGCCGTATCTATGAGCTGGAACCTGCGCGTTTCCCGGAAGAGAACGCAACGGAAGATCTCGAAAATGATACGCCTGAAGATAAAGAACCGGATGATGACGTCCAGATGGATCTTTTTAAATAACAATGTAATGAAAACTTTGGGAATCAATGCTTCCTTTCTGTGTATATGTTTTTGCTTATCTGTGTCGTTGTATGCACAGGATTCTTCCGTAGCAGATACGGTTGCATTATACAAGATGAGTTTTGAAAAAGCCGATTCCCTGCTGATCCGGTTGTCAAGAGAGAAAACCCAAAAGACTAAATTTTCGGCTCCGGAAATATCCGGTCGAGCGAAGGACATTCTTTCCGCACCGGAGTCCGATACGACGGTGGTCGTGGAGGACGACCCTGTTTTTCCGGTCGCCGCAGACACGCTCACCGGGGTTGTAACTACAGCCGAACCGGTGGATTCGTTAAGCGCCGGCGTGAGTGTCGTGAAGTCACCCGAGGAGAGAACCCGGCAGAAAGCGAAAGTTGCGAAAAGCGAACTTTTGAAAGAACAGGCCGGCGGAGGAATCCGGTTGAGAGAGGAGGAGGATGATTATCGGAATTTTTGTTCCGTCAATGAAGGAACCGTTTTCGGTATAGGCGGCTATAAAATGAAGGACGATTATCTTTCGCCGGAAAAATACGGGGGGATAGGTTTTCGCTTCATGAATGAACGGATACGCTTTGCAAAATCGACGAATTATAAAATATCACGTCAGAATATTGTGAATGTAGATCTATCATCTGCAATCAACGGTGCGGAAAACGCAAATTTCCTGTCCGCATTTGTCGATTATTCGCTGGGTTACCATTATCGTTTTTTGCCGGATCCGTATTTTAAGATCATGGTCGGAGGTAGCGTCCGGGGAATGCTCGGTATGGTATATAATACGCGGAACGGGAACAATCCCATGACCCTGCATGCCGATCTGGATTTGAATCTTTCGCTTATCGCCATTCGAGAGTTTCGTCTTAAAAAACATTTGCTTGCTGTCCGTTATCAGTTTGAAACGCCTTTTGCCGGTGTGCTGTTTTGTCCGGTATACGGTCAGTCCTATTATGAGATCTTCACGCTGGGGAATACGGCGGAAGTGCTCAATTTTAATTCTTTTCATAACAAGTTTGCTATGCGAAATTATCTCACGCTCGATTTTCCGGTGGGCGCTGCGACTTGTCGTGTCGGATATTTCGGATCCTGTTATACAATGAATGTGCATGAGATCGACAAGTATATCATATCTCACAACATAATGATCGGGTTCGTGAAAGAATTTGTGCCGTTCAGCGGTCGCGGCATGAGAAAACGAAACCTGTTTCATAGCGCTTATTATTGATGGAGGGTAGAGGAATGAGAAAGCTTGATTTTATATTCATTCTTTTGAGCCTGTTTTTCTTTTTGGGATCATGCGATGCCGGCGATGAATATACCGTCAATCCGCATGATAATTTTGAGGCTCTCTGGAAATTAATTGATGAAAAATATTGTTTCTTTGATTATAAGCATATCGACTGGGATTCCGTATATGAGAAATACAACGTGCAGATATCCGATACGATGGATCAGTATCGGCTATTTAATATGTTAAGCACAATGTTGACCGAACTTCAGGACGGGCATACCAATCTTATCTCGTCATTTAATACTTCACATTCCTGGAATTGGCACGAAAACTACCCGGATAATTTCAACTCGGTTGTCCTGCGGAAATACCTTGGTGACGATTATAAATCAATCGAAGAATTATACTATTGCATCCTGCGGGATAATTTCGGATATGTGTACTACGGAAACTTTTCCAGTCCTGTTTCGGAAGCAAATCTGGATGATATATTTTCATGTTTTGAGAATTGCAGAGGGTTGATTATCGATATTCGTAACAATAGAGGCGGTTCGCTTGTTTATTCGGAACGTATCGCGTCACGTTTTACGGAAGAGAAACGGATTGTGGGGTATATTATGCATAAGAGAAGCGCCGCACACAATGATTTTTCCGATCCGTACCCGATCGAACTCGAACCGTCGAAAGGGAGAAAATGGCTGCGTCCGGTGGTAGTTTTAACGAATCGGAGCAGCTACAGCGCTGCAAATGATTTTGTAAACAAGATGAAGCTGTTCCCCCATGTAATGATTATCGGAGATAAGACCGGCGGAGGGTGCGGGTTGCCGTTTCATTCGGAGTTACCCAACGGTTGGGGCGTACGCTTCTCTTCGTCCCCCATACTGGATGCAAACAAAGAATACACCGAATATGGCGTCGATCCGCATCTGAAAATAGATATAAGGGAAGAAGACCAACTGAATAGCATCGACACGATCATTGAAGAAGCCTTACGTTACCTATGGGACAAAACGGACGGATCGGTGCCGGCGGTAACAAATACCGGATATATAAATCGATAAATAGCCGACCCTTGCAGCGAGCGGATGAAACGATTCCCCCTGATAACAGGCTCACTTCATGGATGAATCCGTAATATTGCTCTATACGGATACTTACGGCTTACACACAAGGGTAGGCGCAGGCCTTAGCCTTATGCGCGGTAAATCCTGAAACAAAAAAGGAGTCATAGCCCCGGTTATAAAAATATTTTCGTATCTTTGCCCCGTATTCGGCGGTTGTGGCGTAATTGGTAGCCGCGCCAGACTTAGGATCTGGTGCCGAGAGGCGTGGGGGTTCGAGTCCCTTCAGCCGCAC
>JAIRSF010000069.1 GCA_031255595.1 Tannerella sp. | reverse complement strand
CAAAAGATTCATATCGCGAAAGAGCAGGCCGAGTCCATTTTGGACGAGATCACAGCCACCATTCGTGAAGCGACAAAAACCAAGCTCTTTTCTTATGGTAAAATAGTGATTATCATAGGTATCTTGCTATCTGTCTTCCAACAGTTTGTCGGCATCAACGTCGTGCTTTATTACGCGCCGCGCATCTTCGAAAGCATGGGCGACGTAGCCCGCGACGCCTCCATGCTGCAAACGATTGTCATGGGTCTGGTGAATGTCATATTCACGGTCGTAGCGATCTTGACCGTCGACAAATGGGGACGTAAGCCGTTGCTTATTACCGGATCCATCGGGATGGCGATCGGTATGATTGCAATTGCCATACTCTCCTGCTTCGACGTCATCAGCATCCCCGCGTTGCGCCTCTTTACACTGCTCTTTATCATCCTCTTCACGGCCTCCTTCATGATGTCTTGGGGACCAATCTGCTGGGTATACATCTCAGAACTGTTTCCGAACAAAATCCGTGGCCAGGCCGTCGCCATAGCCGTAGCCGCACAATGGGCCGCCAATTACTTGATCTCGTCGACCTATCCGGGTATGATGGAATTCAGCAGCGTCCTCACCTACGGATTTTACGGTGCAATGGCGATCCTTTCGGCGCTGTTTGTCTGGAAGATGGTCCCGGAAACAAAAGGAAAATCATTGGAAGAGATTGAAAAAGTGTGGAAAAAGTGATTTCCTTTGATGATGTGAAATAACGCCCCTCCAAAGGCAACTTATGTATAAAAAGGCGTAATCCGAAAGATTATGCCTTTTTATATATTTTTGTCCCCGTCACGATCTTCGGGAACACAGACTTGCATAAATGAATCGGAATGATTATATTTGTGTCGTTTTTTGGAAATATGCGCTGTTTGTAAAGCATACAAGAAGCGCGAAACAAATTTGTTTATGATACGGAAATTTATAAGCGCACTCATTTTTATATGGATAACCATTCCATTGTTTGCCCAGTCCTCCGACTTTTATGGGCGTTTTGCCGATTCGGCCTTTGTCCTGACAAAGCAGCACGTGCAGTATGATCCATCCTATTTTGAGATAGCCTACCCGAATGGCGACGTGCCACCGGGGAAAGGCGTTTGCACAGATGTTATCATTCGCGCGTACCGGAAAATGGGCATTGACCTGCAGCAGAAAGTGCACGAAGACATGAGAGCTAATTTCAACATATATCCGAAAAACTGGGGATTGTCCCATCCGGATAAAAATATTGACCACCGGCGCGTCCTGAATCTGATGACTTTTTTTTCACGGCATGGCATTGTAAAAACTATCTCGAAGAACCCGGAGGATTACCTGCCGGGTGATATTGTATGCTGGAACCTGGGAGGTAGCATTACGCATATCGGTATTGTTTCGAAAAAGAAATCCTTTTCCGGAGAACGACATTTAATCATTCACAACATCGGCGCCGGCCAGGTATTGGAAGATTGTTTGTTCAGCTACCGGATAATCGGTCATTACACCTATCGCTGACCTGCACCCATAGATCCTGAAGACAAGCCCGTCCTTAATAGAAGAACCGGATGACGGAATATTTCAAAAAATCGATTACTTAATTTTCGTGGTTTGCCCTGATATTTTTTGTCAAACTTGCATAAAAAAAAATTAATGATTATGTTTGTGTCGTTAATGAGATAAGCGCTGTTTGTAAAGCGCTTGTACAAAAAAAATGATAACACAAAGTTTATAAATTTGGAATGTATGAAGCATGTAGATGATACGGGAAATTACGTTGTGGTAATGACGCTGTTACATGCCTGTTTTCTTGTCTTTTATCATCAAAAAATATAGTTTATGAAATTACTGTCTAATATTGGATTATTGCTGTTCTGCTTCGTTGCGGTTTCAGCGCAGAATGTTTCTCAGGCCGATTATGTGCTGAGAGAAGACCTCTCTTATATAGAGGATTCCGAAACGGATGAATATCGTCGGAGTCGATGTAAACTGGATGTGTATTATCCTGTGAAAACAAAAGGTTTTTCAACCGTTGTATGGTTTCATGGAGGCGGACTGGAGGGAGGCGGCAAGCATATACCCGCAGAATTGAAAAATAAAGGAATCGCGGTTGTGACCGTTAATTACCGTTTAAGCCCCAAAGCAGAAAATCCGGCATATATCGTGGATGCGGCGGAAGCAACGGCATGGGCTTTTAAAAATATTGAGAAGTACGGCGGAGATCCGGACAAAATATTTGTGGCCGGACATTCGGCAGGCGGGTATCTTGCCCTCATGGTAGGACTTGATAAAAAATACATGGCTTCTTACGGCGTTGATGCGGATAAAATAAAAGGATTGATACCCATAAGCGGCCAGACAAATACACATTATACGATCCGGAAAGAACGGGGACTGCCTTGGGGTATTCCGGTTATAGATGAATACGCTCCGATTAATTGTGTGCGGAAAAATTTGCCGTCCACCCTCCTGGTTACGGGCGACAGAACGATGGAGATGACCGCCCGGTTTGAAGAGAACCTTCATCTGAAAGCGATTATGGCCTCGATGGGAAATGATGTGGAGTTATATGAATTGCAGGGATTTGATCATGGCAATGTACTTGCCCCTTCCGGCGATTTGATTTTGCGGTTCATCGCAAAGCATACGGGAAGCGCGAAATAAGCCCCTGTGTTTCATTCTGTTATTTGCAGGATTTCGCTTTTTCCGGCAAAATCTTTCCGGGGTAATTTTATGGATAAGGTTGTTCTGTTGCCGTCCGATTTTACGGTTATATTTTCACCGGATGCGTGAAGTTTTTTGTGAATAGTCAATGCAACCGTTTCTAATTTGCGTGAAGGGTCGGATACGGCTATTGATTGTATATTTTGTTCTTTAAAGTGTACCAATAGCATACAGGGGGCGTCCGTTTGAATTGTCAGGTCACCGGAGAGGCGGACGTTTCCGGCTTCATAGAAGACGCAATATGCGACCTGATTATTTTTGACCGCTTGTATTTTTGAGGTATTTGATATTATTTGTACGGAAGGTTTCTCGATGTACTTTTCGATATCTTCAATCTTAGCGGCAGGCATGATAATGTATTCGTAACCGGCGTTAACGGGTTGAATGCCATGATCTATCCACAGGCAGAAAACGTCTTCTTTCACTTCTTTCCTGGAGGTACTTGTCTGACGGTTTATACGATACCAACTGCCGGATTCGGTTTGATTGGATAAGCCTGTTTTCTGTACTCCGGGAAAGATATAACCTACATTATCGTGAAATATCCACCCGGCATTGTCCAACAGCCGTTCACCATTCTTCATTGTGTTTGTTTTCACACCATCATTGACAAGGACGTCCCCTTTCAGGAAACACTGGTTAAGGGTGGTCGCTACCGGATATTTATCCGTACTGTTTATGGCGGCGCCTAAACATACATACAGATCGTCAAAAAAGAACCACGATTTTTTTGCGGACAACGGATTGTGCGGACTTTTGAAATCGAACGCGACGGCGCCGTATGTGCCATCCGTTACTCCGCCTACAAAGCCGGTCAATCCTTTTTTCTGTATTTTATTTTCATTCGGCATCGTATCGGCCTGAACGATTGTCGCTCCGGGGATTTTCCGGTAATCATAAACGGGAGCTATGTCGAGGTATTCATTGCCCTCCATGGAGAGGTAATTGGCGCCGTCTGCACGGTAATGATTCAATAAGCCTTCTCCATTATACGGAACCTCCATGTTGTCGTTGCGTGTGGAAAACATCCTGACGGAAGTGAAAAAAGAGGGCCTTTGAAAAGAAAAATATTCCGTTTGCCAGAAAAACTTTGCATAAGATGTTACGTCAAATGGTTCTCCTTTGCGGGCTTTCACTATATTTTCCAATTCTTTTTTCCGGTAATCCGACAGTTTGAGGAAGTTTTCCGGCAGATCCGGGCTTACATTCCTCCCGGCGCCACGCCTTGAAATATCGCGATTCAGGACACCCGGATCAACCGATCGTCCGTAAACCATTTGTTTACATATACCATCCAGAAAATAATCGATGGACAAACGCAACGATGGGTCGGAAAATTTATATTTTGTATCATTGACCCATCCTGCAAATTCCACAAAAGAACTCAGGAAACCCAATCCATAAGTTGTTGTGTTGTTCACACGATCCGGGCGATGGTGAAAACTATAATCCTGCTGCATACCCCTTCCTCCGGAAAAGTAATTCTTATTTATTACTCCTTCTGCGTTCCGGCCATCTGTTTCTTCCTGAAAGAATTTCATTTCACCTTCTATGATCTTCAATATATCTTCAAACTGTTTTTCGTTTCTGCGGTATAGTTCCGTTTTGGCATAAAGGCCGGCAATCGTGATACGGTCGCCGCTTGGGCGTGCACCCGGTGCGTCCATGTTTGCACGTCCTGCGATGCGGATCATCCGATCCTTTTGATCTTGCGTCAGGTCTTCGTCTAATATATAAAGCAACGTAATCATGCTGTTGGGCGTTCCGATCTGGTTATTCCACCAGTTTTCGCATATAAAATCATGTTTGAGCCAGAAATTGAGCGAGGTGTCTATGGTCTGCTTTAATTTTGAATCGTTTTTGTATTTCGAACCCTCTTTTTTATAGGCTCTTGCCATCAGAATCAGGTTGTCCAGATGTTTAACATGTTGGAATGCAATTCTTGACGTATCTACGTAATCAATATCAGGCCATGTGCCGTCCTCCCTGACGGACGCAAGTATGGTTTGCAACCGATCCTCATGAATATTCGGATAGAGGCATTGGGCGGTTATTCGATCCCGCAACCGATCCATGTCGGAGGTTTGTTTTTGTGTGCAGGAATAGAAGCATGTAATCAATACGGCGGCTATAAATGTTGTCTTCATCATGTTGGGTGGTATTTTGGGGGTGCAACTGAATGGTTTGATTATTTGATTGTGTTTAAAATATCGTCAAATATAGGTTTTTTTGCATAATCGTCCAAATTTTTTTTGATTTTTTAGCAGAGATACATTTTGATTCCGCAAAGTAAAGCCGATTCAGGACAAGACTGTCACGAACAAACAGGCGGTTTTTGTAAAAATTGCAACTTGGTTGCATGAAATTTTTTATTATCTTTGCAGCGAAAATCGGAGTTTATGAAACAGAAAGTGTCCATATCATTTATCGCAGTGTCGGTGATTTTCTTACTGGCGCTGATGATCCTGCCTCATCATCATCATGACGGGCAGGCATGTATTGTTATGGAAGTTTGCGAACAAGACCGTAAAGTCAATGATGAGCATACGCATCATACGGATATACCGGATGAGGGACACGCCGGGACTTGTATCGGCGAAACCGTATTTATAACTCCGTCTTTTAAGACTGAAGCGAAATACAAGACTTCATTTTTCAAAGATGATTACCTTAATCCAAACTATTTATTCCCCGTTTACTTTCTTGTCGCAGATTTATTGAATTTTGAGGCGGGAAACTCCCTTTTTAAACCATACGGGGAACCTGTTTCTTTTTACAAATCCGTAGAAGTCGCTCAATGTAACGGCTTACGCGCCCCTCCTTTCATGTTATCCTGAAAGAATGGTTTCTTAGCCATTTTTGTTTGTATGATGTCTTTATCGTTTCGATACGTAGAGATATGATGATGCCTGTGAATCAGGTGTACAATTTAGGGTAACCCATTAATTATCAACAAATATATTTCTGAAAACAAGGGAAATGACAACAAGTGGTTTGCTGTTCTTTTCCGTATTTCTTTTCAACTTAAAAATAACAAAAAATGAAAACGTATATAACAGGTTTATTTATTATAACAGCCGTATTATTTACAACATGCGATGCCGAACATGTCAAAGACAATCATCCTTCAAAAGATAAACACGAACACTTTGAGGGCGACGGGCACGACCATTCAACAGGCGACGGACACGACCATTCGGACGGCGACGGTCATCATCATGAGGGGCATGACCATTCAACAGGCGATGGTCATAATCATCCGGAAAGCGACGGACACAATCATTCGGACGACGACGGTCATCATCATGGCGAAAAAATAAGCGGACATTCCGATGAAATTTCATTTACGAAAAAACAGGCCGAAGCGGTGGGATTAACGACCGAAGCCGTATCCAAAGGCACTTTTTTTCAGGTATTGAAGACAAGCGGTCAGATACAGGCATCGCAGGGAGATGAGATTACAATTGTGGCTACGTCAAATGGCATTGTATCGTTTGCCAATCCTTCCCTTACAGAAGGCAGTTGGGTGGGTGCAGGTCAGTCGCTTGTTACGATTTCTGCGAAAAAACTGTTGGAGGGCGATCCGGCCCTGAAAGCTAAGATTGAGTATGAGAGCGCTCTTAAAGAATATCAACGTGCGGAAAGTCTGATCAAAGACCGGATCATCTCCGCCAAAGATTATGAGCAGGCCAAATTGCGTTATGAAACCGCTCAAACCGCTTATCAGGCGCAGGCTTCTCATATAACAGCAAACGGTGTGAGCGTTACTTCGCCGATCGGCGGATATCTCAAGAACCGAATGGTTAGTCAGGGTGCATACGTTACGGTCGGACAGCCGATTGCTACCGTTTCTCAAAACAAACGGTTGCAATTACGGGCAGAGGTTTCCGAAAACCATTACAAAATGCTCAAAAACATAAATAGCGCTCACTTCAGGCCCGCATACGATCAGGTGGTTTACAAACTTTCGGAACTGAACGGCCGGTTGTTGTCATTCGGCAAAGCGTCCGACCGGCAATCGTTCTATATCCCGGTGACATTTGAATTTGATAATATCGGCGATATCATTCCCGGTTCATTTACCGAGGTCTTTTTATTATCAAGCCCACAGGA
>JAIRSF010000266.1 GCA_031255595.1 Tannerella sp. | reverse complement strand
AAACAGAGAGAGTTACAGTTGATTGTAGCTCTCTTTTGTCTTTTTTATATACAATTCAAATTGTTCGGCGGATTTCAAAAATTATACCCTACGCCGGCATTCAAACAGGGAAAACTACTGTTTTTTGTTTCATAGAAATCAAAAAGATATTTCACGCCTGCAGTCAGAAACAGATGCCTGTCGAGGCGATATTCCGCCGACAAGCCGAAATTCACAGCTAAGGCGGGATAGTTATAAATTTCTTTTACGTCGCCATAATATCCATCGACATTCCCTCCGCCCGACTGGGAAGGTACTCCTTCGCCCTTGAAATGTAGTATTTGCTGCGTATATTCATACAAAAAACAGGCGCCGGCAAACGGCAGGAGCGAAAATGATTCCGCAAGGCGAATGTCGTATGCGAGGTTTACGTTTGCTGTATAGTAACGAATGGAACTTTCCGTATAACTATTCGTTTCTTCCGAAGGATTAACGGCGTTCTTATTTGAAAACGCTTTGTGATCCCGATCGAAGAAATAGCCGATATCGGGCATCAGGTAGAGCCTGTTTTTCAGTCGGATTTTACTTTGGACACCGGCACCATGATTCACAAGTTCATCCGGCACGTGATAGGCGTATTTGCCTCTTGGCCCAAGAAGCAGGTAGTTGGCCGAAAGGGAAAACTTCTGCGCATGCATTTCATGGAAGGTGGCAACACATAAACTAATGATGATCATTACTTTTTTCATGTTCTTTATAATAAGCTTTGTTTTTCGAGCATCAAAGATAAAATAAATATATAGCATTTATCGCGGTTTTCCGCATTTTGCAAACAATTTTTCAGTTAATGGATGTGATCTTTTACAGATAAGAAAGATTTTTTTATCTCCGGATTTTCATTTTTAAGCGGAAAAGCCTAACTTTACGGAAACTTTTAATAATATATCCGCTATGAAACCCATTAAATTGTTCTACTTAAAAAACTGTCCCTTCTGCAAAAGAGCCTTGTCTTATATTGACGAACTTAAGAAACGGGAAGAATACAAAGAGATTGTGATTGAAATGATAGAAGAATCCGAAGAACCGGAAATTGCCGACCGGTATGATTACTATTACGTGCCTACATTTTATGTAGAGGGCGAAAAAGTGCATGAAGCCGGTATCACACAGGATGAGGTGGAAGATATTTTCAAAAAAGTCCTGTCATAATACAACGAGATAGATTCAATCACTTCGAACAAGTCAAACGAAAGTATGTCAAAAGCCATAAATGGAATTTTGAGACTTTTGACATACCTTTTATGTTGAAAAAAAGAGAGGTTCACACTTGCAGGGAATTATGCCTGTGTGCAAACATTCCCCGTTTATTTTTCAGGCTCTATTTCAACCAGTTCCACTTCAAAAATCAATGTTGAGTACGGGGGGATATTAGCTCCCTGGCCTATTGATCCGTAGGCCAGATCCTGCGGAATATATAATTCCCATTTTGAACCTGTGGGCATCATCTTCAGCGCTTCCGTCCACCCTTTGATGACCTGGTTCACACGAAATGTCGCCGGCGCGTTATTCTTATAAGAGCTGTCAAACTCCGTCCCGTCAATCAGTGTTCCCCTGTAATTCACTTTCACTTTTGATTTTTCATCGGGAACGTCGCCTCTGCCTTCTGTGATAATTTTATATTGCAGTCCGCTTTCTGTCGTTTCAACCCCTTCTTTGTTTTTATTATCCGAAAGGAATTTCTCGTTCGTCCGTATGCTTTCGGCATATTTTTCCTTTTTATATTGCTCCTTTATTTCATTCATCTTGCTCTGGCTATAAGTCTGCGCATGCATCATTTGCATTTCATCGGATTTCTTTACCCCATGGTAAAAACCCGCCAGAACGGCGTTTCTGTTTATGGATTTACCGGAATCACCCATGAAAATATCCCGATTCACGTTTTCGATCCACTGATTGTTTATCAGATGGGCTATACGCATTCCTTCAAGGTATGCCGCATCTTTAGGGCCGTAGTTTTTCGATCCTTCCCGGAATCCTTTGTAAAAATCTTCCATGTACGCGGTATCAATACCCGCCTGCATAGACAGGTAATTCATGATTCCTTCGGCACGCGACAATCCGAAATAATACGATGCCGTATCAATCTCGGTTTTCAACTCGGTTTTTGAGGAAAATGACGAACACGATCCCAAACTAACCGTTACAACAATAAGAATTAAATTTAAAATACTTAGCTTCTTCATTATGATTACTTTTTTTGATTATTATTTCAGCAAAATTGAGATTCAACGTGCAAAAATAAAAAGAAAAACTATTTCTTCAAAAAAATCGTTTGTTTGTCGGTAGTCGGGCCTTTTACGGTCAACGTACCGTCATCTTTTATCTCCATACGATCCATAAACACAACGCGCTTGTTTCCGGTCTTTGTCGTCCTTCCATGATAGACGCAATACATCTGCCCGCCGGGTAATGTAAGGATCATATTATGTCCGGTGCCCGTCACATCTCCTCCGTCGCCCGTATTTTTTTGAAGAACAGGGTTATTGTCGGCTTTCCCGAACGGCCCCAGCGGGTTGGCGGAGGTGGCATATCCTACGGCGTAATACTGTCCGCCGAAAAAGTTTGCCGAATACATCAGATAATAGGTATCGTCTTTTCGGATGATATAGGATCCTTCCGTCCAGCGACGGTTTACTTCCTTTGCCGTTACCGAACGGCTCTCCCACTCCGCCTGTTTGTCGTCTGACTTTACGGGCGGACGGAGCAACAGCACAGGTTCGCCGATCACGCCCGAAAAGTCCGCTTTGATCTCCACGCCATAGATCCAGCTTTCTTCTATTTCGTCAAACCATCCCTTTTTACGGGCCATATCCGCTATCTCGCTCTCGACCGGATGTTTGTAGCAACAACGCGAATAATACAGGTAAACTTTCCCGTTTTCATCATCGAAATACAGGTTTGCATCAATGATTGGGTAACCGGGATCAAAAACCGGACGGTCGTACATTTCTTTAAACGGCCCGGCAGGTTTATCCGAAACGGCTACGCCGATACGGAATTGTTCCTGCTCACCGGTTGGGTTTTCTTTCCAGTTTGCGCTGAAGAATAAATAATATTTCCCGTTTCTTTCATACACTTCGGGCGCCCAGAAACAGTCGACAGTCCACGATTCGGCGGTTGCTCCCCGATAAACCGGCCCTTCGTCGTTCCAACGAACCAAATCTTCCGAAGAATAAGCGCGGAACCCATCCTCTCCGGATGTGCCGTACATGTAAAATTTACCGTCGGAAGCGTGCAGGATAAAAGGATCTCCCAAAGCAACATCCAAAGGATTGGAATAAGTGACTTTCGTTTCTTTGTTTCCACATGAAAACAATGCCACACATAACATGGAAAAGAAAATGTTTTTCATACTTATTTTTTTTACTGCAACAATATTTCAAACTTTATATAACGCATCGGAGATTCAACATATCCGTAAAACGATGTGCGGGAATCCCCAAAGAAGACGAATAAAGGGTACAAATTTAATGAAATAATTTTATTTCCGAAAAACATCGTCAAATACGATCCGAACACATAACATTTTGAATAACTCAGTGGTTATACCGGATATTTTTTATTGTGCTATTCTACAATGCATTAACGTCTTTTGTGTGTCTTATCGTTTTTTTATTTTAATAATAGGGTTATATTTGGCTTCTTTTAGAAGGGTTAACCGCACATTTTCCCTGATATCGAATATTAACAATGATTTTTTAGAAAAGCAAAAATGGAACCATTCAAAAAAACACTGTCTTCGTATGCGACAATGATTGTATTATTGATTATTTACGCAGTTAGCTTAGCTGCGGCGACCTTTATTGAGAAAGCACACAGCACCCTGTTGGCAAAAGTATTGATATATTATTCACCGGTCTTTTTTCTTTTGCAGTTTTTGCTGACGGTCAACTTCGTTTTGATCATGATCAGGCGTCGCTTGCACAAATCCGGGAAATGGGGATTTCTTATCATCCATTTTTCATTCATCATCATACTTGCAGGGGCGCTCACATCGCATCTGACCGGAAAAGAAGGCGTGTTGCATCTTCGCGAAGGAGAAAAAAGCGATATTATAACGACGCAGACAAACCGGGGTCAGAGCTTGCATAAATTGCCGTTTGAAGTGGAATTGGTAAAGTTTACGCTGAGACGTTATCCGGGATCCATGAGTCCGTCGTCCTACGAAAGCAGCCTGCTTATTCACATCGACGGCGCGACAAGGGAAGAATCGGTTTACATGAACAATGTATTAGACATAAAAGGGTACCGGTTTTTTCAGGCTTCTTACGATAAGGACGAACGGGGCACAATCCTGTCCGTAAACAAAGATGTGGCCGGGCGTAATATCACTTACACAGGTTATGCCCTTCTATTGCTGGGAAGTATCCTTTGCCTGATTGCACGAAACGGACGTATCCGGACTTTATACCGCCGGATGAAAAGGCGGAACACCGCCTCCAAATTATTCACCTTACTGCTTTTGGCCGGCTCTACTCCTTTTGCCATGGGCCGGGAAAAACCTGCAAGCATAAGCGAAGCCATACAACGTCTTTCCATTGCGCCGCTGCACGCGGAATGGTTCGGAAGCCTGCCCGTTCAGACTTCAAATGGGAGAATCGTGCCGGTCAACACATTTTCTTCGGAGATTCTGCGAAAACTGTCGAAAGACATCCGGCTCTATAACCTGAATCCCGACGGTTTCCTGCTGAGCGTCCTGACTTATCCCGAAATGTGGATGTACGTGCCGGTCATCAAACTGCCCAACCGGGATTTTGAACTTTATTTCGGGCTGACGTCCGACCGGTGCGCTTACATGGAGCTTTTCGAATCGGACGGAACCTACAAACTGCAGGAAAAGCTGGAAGATGTTTACCGGAAAATGCCGGACAAACGGACTGCTTTTGATAAAGACCTGATCCGGCTGGACGAGAAAGTCAACATCCTTCACCAGTTGCTCGGCGCTCAACTGATCCGCCTGTTTCCCAAGAAAGACGACCCGGATCGGAAATGGTATGCTCCCGGCGACGATCTCTCGTCCTTTGCCCCGTCCGATTCCGCCCTGATCCTGTCGTCTTTTGCCGATTATCTGACGGAGGTGCGCGCAGCCGTCCGGTCGCAAAGCTGGGAAAAGGCGGACGAAAAACTGAAACGGATAAAAGCGTACCAGTATGAACATAACAATGTTCCGGAAATGACGGCCGACAAAATCGAACTGGAACTGAAATACAACCGGATGGATGTTTTCCGTTGGTGCAAAATCGGTTACCTTTCGCTGGGCGGATTGTTATTACTCCTCTCTTTTGCTCTCCTGTTCAAGGAAGATCGCCGGATCAAATGGGCCATCCGCCTCTTGGGGATCGCCGTTCTGATCGTCTTCCATTACCAGATGCTCGGCATGGGTATGCGTTGGCGGATCGGTGGACATGCGCCTTGGAGTAATTCTTATGAAACAATGGTCTATGCCGCCTGGGCTACTGTTTTTGCCGGGCTTATGTTTGTCAGGCGCAGCCCGGTGACGTTCGCGTTAGC
>JAIRSF010000260.1 GCA_031255595.1 Tannerella sp. | reverse complement strand
CGCTCACAAAGGAGATAAAACGGTCTGCCAGAGAAGACATGGGTTCGCCCTCTACAAGCGTTCCGGCGTTAAAATCAATCCATTCCCGCTTGTGCTCGGACAAACGGGTGTTGGTCGAGATCTTGGCCGTAGGAACAAACGTTCCGAACGGCGTGCCCCGTCCTGTTGTGAAAAGGACGATATGACATCCCGAAGCCGCCAGGGCGGTACTCGCCACCAGGTCGTTTCCGGGAGCGGAAAGCAAAGACAAACCTTTTGCCTTAATCCGGTCTCCGTATCGCAGGACATCTTTCACGACGGAAGTACCGGATTTTTGTGTGCATCCGAGAGATTTCTCTTCCAATGTGGATATCCCGCCGGCTTTGTTTCCGGGAGAAGGATTTTCATAAACAGGCTGGTTGTTCGAGATGAAATACGTTTTGAAATCATTGATCAAAGCAACGGTTTTGTCAAATAATTCTTTCGTGCCGCAACGGTTCATCAGGATCGTTTCCGCCCCAAACATTTCAGGCACTTCCGTCAGTACCGTACAACCTCCCTGAGCAACAAGAAAATCGGAGAAGACGCCCAGCAGCGGATTCGCCGTAATGCCCGAAAAGCCGTCCGATCCGCCACATTTAAGACCGATTTTAAGTTCTCCGAAAGGTATTTCCCCGCGCGTGTCTTTCGATACGATATCATATAGTTCACGCAGGATTTTCATTCCTTCTTCGTGTTCGTCGCCCACCTGCTGGGTTACCAGAAAGCGAACCCTTTCCGCGTCATATTCACCGAGAAATTCGCGAAAAGCGTCCGGTTGGTTATTTTCACATCCTAACCCGACAATCAAAACGGCTCCTGCATTCGGATGCATCACCAGATCTCTCAATATCTTGCGGGTGTTTTCATGATCATCCCCCAATTGCGAACATCCGTAATTATGAGGATAAGCAACAACCGCATCCACTCCTACCCCGCCGCCCGAGGTGTCCCGGCTGCCGACAGTCCGGTCATGCACATCACGAGCGCAAAGGCTTATTCCTTTTTCGGTTCTCAGCGATTCGGCCAGTTGCCCGGTAATCCCATTCACGCAACCTACTGTGGGAATGATCCAAATCTCATTGCGTATACCTACTTCGCCGTTTTTACGCCGGTAGCCTTTGAACGTCAGGTTCCGTTTTTCCACAGGGGCGGGAACCGAAGAGGGAGTATAGGTATATTCCGACAGGCCTTCCAGGTTCGTTTTTATATTTTTCTCATTGACAAGGCTTCCCCGCGATATTTCTTTCACCGCATGCCCGATAGGATCACCGTATTTTATAATGTTGCCGCCAATCGCAAAATCCCGCATAGCCACTTTGTGGCCGGCAGGAATCTCTTCCTTCACTTCAACATCGATTCCGCCGGCCGATATCTTCTCGCCGACCGGCAGATTTTGTATCGCTACCACGATATTATCTGCCGGGTTAATTTGTATATATCTCATAAGGATCTAACTGTTTATTCGTTGAAACGCACGATTATGCGAAACGTATCATCGTTGACTCGGATAAAGAAGCCGCGAAATCAGCCGGTAACCGATTTTACGGTTTCTATCATTCCCTTTTCCCGTATGTCATCCAGATAACCTTCCACCATATCGGTCAGACCCGGTATCTTATTCAGGTCTTCTCCCCAGACGGATTGCGAGGCCAGCACTCCTTCGGCCACCTGCCGGGTAGAGCCGGTAGCCCACAACGACGCCAGAAGTTCCATGATTTCCGGCGCATCGTTTGGTGTGATTTCCGTTCCGTCCGCACGCTTTCCTCCCTTATAATACGTAATCATAGCGGCAAGCCCCAACACAAGGCCTTTCGGGAGTTTGCCTTTGCGTTTAAGATAGGTTTTCAACCCGGGGAGATCGCGCGTTTCGTATTTAGGAAACGAGTTCAGCATGATCGACGTCACCTGATGATCCACAAACGGGTTGTTAAAACGCTCCAGCACATCGTTTGCAAACTTTTCAAGCTCGTCTTTCGGAAGATTCAACGTTTCCATCAATTCTTCAAACATGACTTTGCGGATATATTTCCCGACTACCTCATGCCGGCATGCGTCGCGGACAAGATCAATCCCGGACAAATAAGCCACCGGCGAAAGTACCGTATGCGGGCCGTTCAGCAGTGTCACCTTACGCTCATGGTAAGGCTCTTCCGAAGGTACAAAAAGCACATGCAGTCCCGCTTTATCCGCAGGAAACTCTTTCGCGATCTCCTGTGGAGCCTCAATCACCCATAAATGAAAAATCTCAGCCTGTACCGCCAGATTATCGGCATATCCCGTTTTCTCCCGTATCTCTGCAATATCCTTGCGGGGGAATCCCGGAACAATACGATCCACAAGCGTTGCATATACGCCGCAGGACTCCGTAAACCAGGTTTTAAATGCTTCACCCAGATTCCAGTGATCGATATACCGGTAAATGGTTTCTTTCAGTTTGTGCCCGTTAAGAAATATCAACTCACAGGGAAAGATGATAAATCCTTTTGCCTTATCCCCGTTAAAAGTTTTAAAACGATGATACAGCAATTGTACCAGCTTGCCCGGATAGGACGAGGCGGGAGTATCCGCCGGTTTGCACGAAGGATCAAATGCGATGCCTGCTTCCGTCGTATTTGAAATAATGAACCGCATTTCCGGCTGTTCCGCCAGCTTCAGAAACGCTTCATAATCCGTATACGGACTAAGCGCACGACTGATCACGTCAATCAGTGTAAGGCTGTTTACCGCTGCTCCTCCGTCAAGCCCCTGCAAATTGACATGATACAGGCAATCCTGCCTGTTTAAAGATTCCGCCATTCCGTTTTCAATGGGTTGCACCACAACAACACTACCGTTAAAACCGGTCTTTTCATTCATGTTATAAACAATCCAATCTGCAAATGCCCGGAGAAAATTACCTTCTCCAAACTGTATGATACGCTCCGGGCGTATCTTCTTTACTGCTGTTTCTTTGTTTAATTCTTTCATCGTATTTCGTGTTTACTATCATATGTTACGGCTAAAACCGCCGGTCTTCGGCGCGTATTTCATGAGTGTTTCGCACATCAAAGTTAGATATCTTTTGCCTTATAATGAAAAATAACCCCTTTTATTTACATTATTTTTAAAAATGGGCCGGCAAGCCATGTCTTTCTACGGGAATAACGGCGAAAAACAGGTCATTCAGAAAACGTTCCGCTTTTTTTTCTAATTTTTTTCGGACATTTTTACGCGTTTGTGTATAATTGAATATTTATATGTTAACTTTGTTGCGGTTTAACTTTTAAAACAATTCAATATTATGAAGTGTATAAATAAAATTGCGGGTTTATTGATTGCGATGTTATTGCTTGCATCCTGTGGAAGTGTACCGTTAACGGGCAGGAAACAAGTGCTGCTGGTTTCCGATTCGGAAGTTTTATCGGCAAGTCTGACTCAGTATGATAATTACATTAAGAAATCACAAAAATCGACCGATAAATCCAAAACGGCCATGGTAGAGCGGGTTGGCAAAAAAATTGCAGCCGCCACCGAAGAATACCTGAAACAGAACGGATTATCAAGTGAAGTTGCTAATTTCAAATGGGAGTTTAACCTGATAAAAAGCAACGATGTAAACGCTTTCTGTATGCCGGGAGGCAAAATTGTTGTCTACGAAGGACTGTTGCCTTTAGTTTCGTCGGACGATGAGTTGGCGGTTGTACTCGGGCATGAGGTAGCTCATGCGGTAGCCAAACACAGCAATGAACGCATGAGCCAGGAAATGCTGGCGCAATACGGAGCTACTGTGGTCGATGCTGCATTAAGTAATAAGTCGGCAGTCGTACACACGATAGGCAACACTGTTTTCGGGCTTGGAGCGCAACTGGGTGTGATGTTACCCTATTCCAGGAAACATGAGCTGGAAGCCGACTATATGGGACTCGTTTTTATGACAATGGCCGGTTACAATCCGGACAAAGCCGTTTTGTTCTGGCAAAAAATGTCTGCCGCCACAGGCAACACAAACATGCCGGATTTTATGAGTACGCACCCTAACGACAACAAACGAATCATGGAAATACAACGATACTTGCCCGAAATGGAAAAATATAAAAAGAAATAGCGCTTTTTGACCTTTGATTGTATTTTTGCGTATTTTTTAACAGTTGATTTGTTTGAATCCTACTACTTTTGCGGATTAATTATGATTATCTCTTTATGATTAATTCTGCCGATCATCCGTTTTTTGCCGTAATCATCCGCAAACACAGGTTTCTGGAGCGAATTTTTTCGGCACACCTGATTCGGGTTTCCGAATCAGATCCCGACTGTTTGACCTCTGTTTCGCGTTTGTCGCCGGACACATTCGGACAATTCGATTATACTTTTTCCGACGCCGAAACTAATATCATAAAAACGATCGGCAGGTATTCGGACGATCAGTTATTGATCCTGCTCAGGAAAAACGTAAAAAGTTTGCCCGAATTTTTTAAACTGATGGAATCGGATCAGGAAATGAGGGAATATATCCGGAATTATGTCGAGCGGATGATGTTGATGGTTTTTGACATTGCTGCGGCAAACAAGATTCCGTTTTACCTGAAAAAAGAAGACTTTGAAAACATATTTGCCGACCATTGCCTGGCGCCGGTTCCCGATCCTGCCGAAGTAATATTCAATTTCGAGCTGAACAAAGAGGAGATCCGGTATTATTTATCGGCAGCATGCGGGATGGAGGAAATAACGCTCTGTTCGCCACATTCGGAATTGATTTGTACGAATCCCTGCATACTGCGTGTGGAGAAGAAAATTTATAAATTTCCTTCTATTGACGGTAAAAAACTAAGCCCTTTTCTCTCGAAACCGTATATTTCGATTCCGGGTTCGACAAAACGAAAGTACATGGAAACATTCGTTTTAAATGCCATCCACACCCATAGGGTTGTAGCAAAGGGTTTCGGTATTCAAGATGTAGAAAAAGACCGGCGTATCATCCTTTCATTGGAGGAGCGTTTTTCCGGCGGATGGGCTTTTTTCCTCCGGTTAGGGTATGGTGACAGGGATTATCTTTACGGCTCCGGACAGAAAATTGAAGTTTCGCTGGAGGTCGACCATGATAATTACTGTTTTTACCGGTTTAAGAGAGATCCGGAATGGGAAGAACAGCAAGCCGCCCTGCTTCCGGAGTTGGGGCTGGTAAGCGGCATGTCCGCCTCCGAATACACACCCGCGGGGTACGAGAACAGTGTTTACGGTTTAATCGGCTGGGTAAACGACAACAGGGAAACCCTGCAGGAACGGAATATCGTTGTGAAACAACAAAACAGCAAAACGCCTTTTTATCTGGGAAATTCAATCATCGACGTTTTGGGCGAAGAAAACGAGGATTGGTTTGATATTTACGGGCAGATAAAACTGAATGGCTATGAGATACCCTTCATACATATCCGGCGCCACATCATGAACGACATCAGGGAATTTGTCCTGCCTGATGATAAGCGCTTTGTAATCCCCGAAGCTTGGTATACGAGATATAAAACCTTATTTCTTTTCGGCAGGGAATTCGGCGACAAATTGATGCTCCCGCGTGTATTGTTCAACCTGCTGGTTGATTCCGGGATTGAAGCTCCGGACGCTTATGAACTCCGGAGGCGGTTTATCGAATCCAAACCGGATGAAATAACGATACCGGCCGGGTTAAAGGCGTCACTCCGGAACTACCAGAAAGAAGGTGTGATGTGGCTCAAGCTATTAGACATGAACCATATCGGCGGATGCCTGGCGGATGACATGGGGCTGGGCAAGACACTTCAGGCACTTACTTTTTTTCAGATGATGAAAGAGGAGAGGGATCATAAAGAAAGGCCGGGCAACCTGATGCAATTGAATAAAACGACCCTCATCGTAGTTCCGACGTCTTTGGTGCATAACTGGTTAAATGAGATTCAGCGTTTCACGTCCGGCTTCCGGGTTCACGTCTTCACCGGCGCCCAGCGCACAAAAAGCATAGACCGGCTGACGTATTACGATTTGGTCATAACGACCTATGGCGTAGTGCGCAACGACATCGATTTGCTGAAAGACATCTTATTTGATTACGTCGTACTGGATGAAAGCCAGCTCATTAAAAATCCGGCGTCTAAAATATACCATGCCGTACTTTTGTTAAATGCGAGGGGATTTCTCACCCTGAGCGGTACGCCGATAGAAAATTCACTGATGGATTTATGGGCGCAGTTAAATTTCCTGAACAGAGGCGTTTTGGGCAGCCAGAAATCATTTCATGAGGAGTTTGTTGTTCCGATAGAAAAAGAAGGGAACGACGCTAAAAAGTCACTCCTGAAAAAACTGATCGAACCGTTCGTACTCAGAAGGAAAAAAGAAGAAGTGGCAAAAGACCTGCCGGAGATAACGGAGCAGATTGTGTATTGTGAAATGACGGATTCGCAAGCGGAGATCTACGAAACGGAGAAAAACGATATCCGCAATACCATTTTGCAAAACATTTCGGAACAGGGGTTCGAGCGGTCTGCTATCTCCATCCTGAGAGGACTGACCCGCTTGCGCCAGATCTCCAATCATCCGGCTATGATCTATGCACAGGAAGACCTGGATTCGGGGAAGTTTGAAGAAATTGTGCGGGCGCTGGAAAATGTGATCTCGGAAGGCCACAAAGCGCTTGTTTTTTCCTCTTTTGTCAAACATTTGAATCTTGTAGCGGCTTATTTCGACAAAACCGCCACGAAATATGAAATGTTGACCGGCAGCACAGCCAACCGGGAAGAAGTAGTTCATAAATTCCGGCAAGACGCAAACATTCCCATTTTTCTCATCTCGATCAAAGCCGGCGGCTTAGGATTAAACCTGACGGCTGCCGACTACATCTTCATCCTCGACCCCTGGTGGAATCCGGCGGTAGAGAACCAGGCCGTTTCGAGGGCGCACCGGATCGGACAGGACAAGAACCTTTTCGTTTACCGTTTCATTTCCGTCGGTACGGTAGAAGAAAAAATCGTTCGTATGCAGGAGAAGAAAGAATTATTAGCCAAAGACTTTGTCGAATCGGCCAATCCGCTACGATTATTAGGAAAAGAAAAGATTTTGGAAATGTTGAATTAGCGATTTTCAGGCGCATTTTTTGTTATTTCAAAAAAATGCCCTACATTTGCAGCCCGAATTTTAAATAAATAACAATAATAAAAACAGCAGAAAGATGAAAAGGACATTTCAACCGTCTAACCGCAAGAGAAAAAACAAACACGGTTTTCGTGAACGCATGTCTACGGCCAACGGTCGCAGAGTACTTGCCGCCCGCCGCGCTAAAGGCCGCGCCAAACTGACCGTTTCCGACGAATATACGAATTAAGAAAGCGCCCGGTGCGCCGCGATCCGTATGCATAAAAAGCAAGAGTTTCTTCACTGAAACTTTTGCCTTACCGGTTTATAACATACACATACGAACACTTTGATATAAATGAAGCCTGTTTTCGACAAAATATTCAAAATGCCCATATATGTCCATTTGTTGGTCATAGGGATGCTTTTATGCATAATCATTTATATCGTCCTGAAAAGTATCGACTCTTACACGAATCACAACCAGGCGGTCTACGTACCGGACGTCAGAGGGCTTCAGATCGAAGACGCCGCTCCTTTTTTTGAACAAAACATGTTGCTCTATGCGGTTGTGGATTCCATTTTTTCGAAGGATGTAACACCCGGTGCAATCGTAGAACTACGGCCTGAGGCGAATGCCAAAGTAAAAAAAAACCGGGTCGTAGACGTCATCGTCAATGCCAAAACGGAAGAAACGATTTCCGTACCGGACGTTGCGGATATCTCCTTTCGGCAAGCCTACGCCCTTCTGAGAGCACGCGGATTCACAGACATAGAATATAAGTACGTCGCGGGAGAATACCGCGACCTTACCGTAGGCGTCGAATATGGAGGACGGATTATCGGCACAGGCGTGCGCGTACCGTTGACGGCCAAACTCATCTTGGTCATAAGTGACGGCTATGTTATTCCACAGGACAGTGACGCCATAATGAAAGAAGAACAGATTCAAATAATCGAAGGTGACGAAAGCTGGTTTTAACTATGGCATATCCGGAGAAAACAGAAGGCATCTTGCACGACGACGATTTGTTTGACCCTAAAGAAAAGGATAATGACGAAGATTTTTTGTCCGAAGAAGATCTTGACGAAGAAACTTTGTCCGAAGAGGATCATCCGCCGCACGAACACTTCCGTTTTACGGCAGACAGAAACCAAACCCTGTTACGCATCGACAAATTCCTGATAGACCGGCTGACAAACATCAGCCGCAACCGTATACAATCGGCTGCCGAAGCAAACTGTATACTCGTGAACGGGAAAGCCGTCAAAAGCAATTACCGCGTCAAACCGATGGACGTGATTACCATCATGATGTCGCGTCCGCGCTACGAATCCGAAGTAATCCCCGAAAACATTCCGCTCCATATCGTGTACGAAGACGACGAACTGCTTGTGGTTAACAAACCGGCCGGGTTAGTTGTGCATCCCGGCCATGGCAACTACCGGGGAACGCTTGTAAACGGCCTGGCTTATTATCTGAAAGACGATCCCCTGTACGACCCGGATGATCCTTGCGTAGGGCTTGTACATCGTATCGACAAAGACACATCGGGCCTTCTCGTGGTCGCCAAACGGCCGGAAACGAAAACAAACCTGAGCCTGCAGTTTTTCAACAAAACGACGCAGCGCAAATACACCGCCTTAGTCTGGGGCATTCCCAAAGAGGCGGAAGGACGTATTGAAGGAAATATCGGACGCGATCCCCGCGACAGGATGGTGATGGCCGTCTTCCCCGACGGAGAACAGGGTAAACCGGCCGTAACGCATTATCGCGTACTGGAAAAATTAGGATACGTTTCCCTGATAGAATGTCGCTTAGAAACCGGACGCACCCACCAGATACGCACCCACATGAAACATATCGGGCACCCCATCTTCAACGACGGCCGGTATGGGGGCGACGTCATTCTCAAAGGACTCCGGTCTTCCGGTTACAAACAATTCATCCATAACTGCTTTGACGTTTGCCGGCGACAAGCGCTACATGCCGGAACGCTCGGATTCGTACACCCGGCGACAGGAAAAGAAATGTTTTTCGACTCCGAAATACCGGACGACATGCAACAGCTGATCGAACGATGGAAAACGTATGTAAACGGCTCACGCAACCCTCTATTGACGATTTAATAAACAAAAATATGAAACATATTGCAATTGTAGCAGGAGGAGATTCATCCGAATACGAAGTATCTCTAAGAAGTGCGGATGGAATATACGGTTTTATCGATGAAAACCGCTACCATCGGTACATTGTTATACTGAGAAACAGCGACTGGAAAGTAAAAATGCCGGACGGAGCAATGTATGATATTGACAAAAACGACTTCAGCTTCCGTATAAACGGGCAAAAAATAAAATTCGACTACGCATATATCACCATCCATGGCCGTCCGGGCGAAGACGGACGCCTGCAGGGTTATTTTGATATGCTGGGCGTCCCCTACTCGTCATGCGGCGTACTGACCTGCGCCCTCACATGTAACAAATACATGAACAACCGGTTTTTGAAAAGTTTCGGCTACTGTGTACCCGATTCCATACACCTGCCCGAAGGCCGGAAGGCCGACGTCGCAGAGATCATCAACCGGCTGGGATTGCCTGTTTTCGTAAAACCGAACGACGGCGGGAGCAGCTTCGGCGTAACCAAAGTAAAAGATGCGGCGCAACTGCAACAGGCCGTAGAAAAGGCTTTCTCCGAAGGACGCGAAGTTATTATAGAGCCTTTCGTCGAAGGACGCGAAGTCACCTGCGGTTGCTACAAAACGAAAACGAAACAGCTCGCCCTGCCGATAACGGAAGTAATCACAGACAACGAGTTCTTCGACTACGACGCCAAATACAACGGCCGGGTAGAAGAAATAACACCGGCGCATATCCCCGACGACCTGGCCGGACGGATACAACGCCAGACCCTGGAAATATACGACGTCATCGGAGCGCATGGTATCATACGCATCGACTATATCATACCGGCCGACAACCATCCCGTCCTGCTCGAAATAAACACGACCCCGGGTATGACGTCGACCAGCTTCATCCCCCAACAAATACGCGCCGCGGGACTTGATATCAAAGACGTCATGACGGAAATCATAGAAAACGGATAATATAAAAAAAGGTTAAAGACGGGCATATATTCAAATAACATTTGTATGTTTGCAGTCTAACCGGAGATTAATGATGAACACAGATCATTCTAAATACAACTTTGACGACATTCGTCCACTCAACGACGACGAAGTTCGCGATGCTATTGAAAGTCTTGTGGCTTCAGAAGACTTTCGGAGCGCATTACGGTATATCATGCCGGACTTGGATTGGGAAGAATTTGTAAATGTGATGCGCCAATGCAAGACAAAAGGGCAGTTTAAGACAACGCTTGCCTACAATGCGGTTATGCAGATCGCTAAAATGACGACCTTCTCGCTCACCATATCCGGCCGTAGCCGGGCGCCCAAAGACGTAACACCCTGCACATTTATATCCAACCATCGCGACATTGTGCTCGACGCCGCTTTCCTCAACGTACTGCTGCTCGAAATCGGGCGGGGAATGACGCAGATAGCCATCGGCGACAATCTACTGATACATCCATGGATTGATACGCTTGTAAGGCTAAACAACTGCTTCATCGTCAAACGCGACCTGTCGGTGCGTCAACTACTGGAAGCCAGCCGGCAACTATCCGCCTACATTCACCACACGATCAAAGTGTCCGGAGAATCCATCTGGATCGCACAACGCGAAGGAAGGGCCAAAGATTCGAACGACCACACACAAAGCAGCATCCTGAAAATGCTGAACATGGCCGGAGATCATAAAGACAATATACTCAAGAACCTGATGAGCCTCAACATCGTACCGATCGCTATCTCCTACGAATACGACCCTTGCGACTACCTTAAAGCCAAAGAGTTTCAGCAAAAAAGAGATAATCCCGATTTTGTGAAAAGCAAACGCGACGACCTATTGAACATGGAAACGGGAATGCTCAACAACAAAGGGCGCGTTCACTTCACAATCGGTTCGCCCATCAACGACAAACTGGTGCGGCTGGAACACAAAGAGTCGGATAAAAACGCACTGATAGCGGCCATTGCGGAAACGATCGACAAAGAAATCTACAAACACTACCGTTTCTATCCATGCAACTACGTAGCATACGACCTGCTGCACCACAGCGTATATTTCCGCACAAACTACGACCTGCGCGACAAAATGCTTTTCGAAACTTATCTGCAAAAACAAATCGATAAAATAGACCTTCCGAACAAAGATGAAATCTTCCTGCGGACGAAAATCCTTGAAATGTATTCAAACCCGTTGCAAAACCACATGGATAACATAGAGTAAACAAAAACAAACAAAGGATGGCAAATGACGAATTGAAATTTTACGGAAAAATTCCCGAACCGGCTCTTCGGCGGTTGCCTTGGTATTTGGCCTATGTGAAATTATTGAAAGGCAAAGGCGATACGGTTGTTTCATCCACACAAATAGCAAAAGAGATCAATGTAGATCCGAGCCAGGTAGCCAAAGACCTGTCGTTCGTAAACATATCGGGAAAAACCCGCGTAGGATACGAGATTGACGCCCTGGTCGACATATTGGAAAATTTCCTGGGATTCACCTCGCAACACAAAGCCCTCCTCTTTGGCGTAGGACGCCTTGGCGCGGCGCTCATGCGGGATTCGGGACTAAACAGCTACGGAGTGGAGATAGTAGCCGGATTCGATATCCGCAGCGACATCACCGGAACAAAAATCGACGGAATACCCGTATACCCGATGGCCTTACTCCCCGAAAAGCAAAAAGAATACGGCGCCACGATCGGCATCATCACCGTTCCGGTAGAAAAAGCGCAGGAAGTCACCGACTACATCGTCGAAAACGGCATAAAAGCCCTATGGAACTTCACCCCGTTCCGCATACGTGTACCCGAACAAATCGTCGTTCAGAACACATCCATCTACGCCCACTTAGCCGTCATGTTCAACCGAATGAACGAAAACTCCGCAGACTAACACACACAACGGAAAAAAACGTTTATGAGATTGGGAAGATACAAAATAATCGCTTGTGTATGTTAAAACATTCTTCTACCTTTGGCGGAAATTAGACATCCGGTGAACGATGGAAAAGACGGATACGAAATCGTTGAAGTATAAATTAATATAAAAATGAAAATCATTGCTGTCGGAATGAATTATGCAAATCACAATAAAGAGATGCATCATTCGTTATTCATATCGGAGCCTGTCGTTTTTATGAAGCCCGACTCGGCGTTATTAAAGGACGGGAAGCCCTTTTTTATACCTGATTTTTCGTCGGATATCCACTACGAAACGGAGGTGGTAGTGAGAATCGGCAGGCTCGGCAAAAATATTGCGGAACAATTTGCCCATCGCTATTATGATGAAGTGACGGTAGGTATCGATTTTACGGCACGCGACCTGCAGGCGGACTTACGGAAGAAAGGGTTACCCTGGGAGATCAGTAAAGGCTTCGACGGCTCGGCCGTAACAGGCGATTTCGTTCCGCTAAGCGAGGCGGGTGATGTTCGGAAACTGGACTTTCACCTTGATATCGACGGCAATACCGTACAATACGGAAATACGGCGGATATGCTTTTTCCGGTAGACCGGATCATCGCTTATGCAAGTCGTTTTTTTACGCTGAAGATCGGCGACCTGATCTATACGGGAACACCGGCCGGCGTAGGAACGGTCTGCATAGGGAACCACTTACAGGGATTTTTGGGAGATCGCAAATTATTGGATTTTCATGTACGGTAGAACAATGCCGTACGGGAACTTTTTATAAAAATTATGCTACGGAAATTATATACAATCGTATTATGTATCGCGGTAACGGCCCTTGCCCGGGGGGCCGATGATTCCCGTTATGCGGCAAAATCGGCCTTGTCGGAAGGCAAATGGATAAAAATAAGCGTCAAGGAAACCGGATTTTACAAATTGACCTATTCGGAGCTTAGAAAAATGGGATTCTCCAACCCGGAAAAGGTGTCGATCCATGGTTACGGCGGATGGCCTATGAACGAAGATTTCTCCAAAGCGGAATATATGGACGACGTTCCCTCCGTACCGGTATGGAGGGGCAATGACTTTTTGCTTTTCTACGGGAAAGGCGTCGTCAAATGGACTTACGACACACAAAAACAGCTATTCACGCACGAAAACAATGCCTATGCAACCCTCGGCTACTATTTTGTTACCGATGCCACAGAAACAAACGAAATGACCGCTATTCCTTCCGAAGGGAACGGTACGCTTCGGATCGATACTTACGACGATTACAGGGTGCACGAAAAGGAGGAGGTTTCCATCACCACCAACTCCGGACGCCCCTACTCCGGGCGCGAACTATTCGGAGAAAGCTTCGATTCCAAGACCTCCCAGAGTTTTCCGTTTTCGATACCGGGCATTACAAACGACGCCGGAAAAATTTCGTATCGTTTCGTGGCTAAAGTCAAATCGGGTACGGGAACCGTAATGTTGACCGTCGACGATACCCCACTCTCCCAAGTCCCCATCTATCAAAACGAAAGCACCTATGTCGCCGCTCTGAGCGCATCGGAAACCGTATCCTGGGAAGGGGAAAAAAGCGAAAATACGACGGTGAATATCACATTCAGTATGTCGCAACAGACCAGCCACTTAGACTATATACGCCTGCAGATGAAACGCCGGTTGCAACTTTACGGCCCGAGCACATTTTTCCGAAGCGTAGCGTCGATTAATCAGGAAACGCGTTTCGTTATTCCAAACGCTTCGGCAAACATGCTGGTCTTCGACATAACGGAAGGAAACGCCGTACGCATGATTGAAACAACAAGGGACGGACAGGAGGTGTCGTTCTCCATACCTGCCGGAGGACTGCGCGAGTTTGCGCTGGTGGATGTTTCTTCCGGCGAACTGCCCGCTCCTGCGAAGGTAGGCGAGATAGAAACGCAGAACCTGCATGGAATGGCGCAGACGGATATGATTATCCTGGCCCCGAAAATATTTATTCCCGAAGCCGAAAAATTAGCGGACATCCATCGTTCGCACGATAACCTGACGGTCGCCGTCGTAACGCCGGAACAGGTCTACAACGAATTTTCGAGCGGCGGACAGGAAGCGACCGCCATCCGCCGTTTTATGAAAATGTTCTACGACCGCAGAACATCCGGCGACGATGCGCCGAAATACCTGTTACTCTTTGGCGACGGGCGTTCCGATAACAGGAAACTGACCAAAATGTGGGAAAAATCGGACGACAATTATATCGTGACCTATCAATCGCAGGAATCGATCGGAGAAGATTCGTACGTATCGGATGATTACTTCGGATTTCTTCACGACCAGGAAGGCGGAGATCCGTTAAAATCTTCACTTTACATCGGTATCGGGCGCTTTCCCGTCAACACGCTTACGCAAGCCCGGAATGTGGTGGAAAAAGTGATTTCATATATTGAAAATTCAAAATCCGGCCCCTGGAAAAACAGCCTGTGCTTCGTTGCCGACGATGGAAACCTGAACGATGCCAACCCGAATACGCATATGGAGGAATCGAATACATTAGCAAATTATATCGAAACCTATTTCCCGGAATATATACCCCAAAAAATATTCTTCGACTCATTCCGGAAAAGTAATTCGGGAGGAAAACCGACCTACCCGGACGTCCGGACAAACATACAAAAATCGCTGAAGGAAGGCGTACTGGTCATCAACTACACCGGGCATGGAGATCCCGAATCGTGGGCCGAAGAAAAAGTCATGACACAATCGGACATTAACAATGCCACCTATCCCAATTTGCCCCTCTGGATAACGGCCTCATGCGATTTTGCGCCGTTCGACGCTACCTCTTCGGCAGGAGAAGACGTATTCCTCAACCGTAAAAGCGGGGGAATCGCCCTTTTCACAACAGCGCGTGTGGCCTACAGCGATACCAACCTGGAAATAAATAGGCTGTTCATGCAAAACTTATTTGAGAAAATGAACAACCGTCACCAGACGCTCGGAGATGTCATGAAAAATTCAAAAAACACATTCAAGGGCAAAAACAGCACCTATCAAAACCGGAAAATAATGAGCTTCCTTCTGCTCGGCGACCCGGCGATGAAACTTGCTTATCCCGACGCCTACCGGATGGAACTGACGGAAATAAACGGTCAAAGCCTGTCGGACAAGCCCGTAAACATCAAAGCGTTTGAGAAAATCACCATGAAGGGAAAAGTAAATGCGCCCGAAGGCTCTATCGCGGAAGATTTCAACGGGCGGCTGTCTGTTACCGTCTTCGACAGCCAGCAACAAATTACAACATTCAATAACTTCAACCTGCAATCGGGGCCTTTCACCTATTCCGACTATCCGAACGTCATGTACATAGGCAACGATTCCGTACGCAACGGCGAGTTCTCATTCACCTTCACCGTCCCCAAAGATATTTCCTATTTATATCAGAACGGGAAAATAAACCTCTACGCCTCCGATAAAAGCAACGGCAGGGAAGCGAACGGCTCTTTCAAAAATTTCACAGTAGGAGGAACGGACGAAGGCGCCGCCGAAGATACCAACGGGCCGGAAATACGGGCGATGTACCTGAACACGACCGACTTCAAAAACGGCGGCAAAGTGAACGAAACCCCGATGTTTGCCGCTATCGTATGGGATGAAAACGGTATAAACGTAGGAGGAAGCGGCATAGGCCACGACATTACGCTGACAATCGACAACAACCCGACGCTGAACTATGTGCTGAACAGTTACTACGGCACATACCTGGAAGGAGGAAACGGAGAAGGGATCGTCAAATTCCCGATCCCGAAACTCGAATCCGGCAAACATACGGGCGAATTTAAAATATGGGACACACATAACAACTCCACCTCCCACACTTTCGATTTCGTGGTAGCGGACAATTATAAACCATCCATCATCAACCTGGCGGCAGGGCCTTCTCCGGCAAGGAGCGAGGTGAATTTCATGATCTCGCACGACCTGCCGGAATCCCTGATCGATGTGCAAATACAGGTGTTCGACCTGACCGGAAGAATGCAGTGGAAGTACGAGGAGAGGGGCTCGTCCGAGATGTTCAATTCATATAACGTGAAATGGCGCCTGACCGACGGCGCGGGCGCACGCCTGCGGCCCGGCATCTATATCTACCGGGCCGTTATAAGCAACAGCCGCTACAATGAAACCTCCAAAGCGGAGAAATTAATTATACTCGCACAATAAAGGCAAAGAAAAAGAGTTTATACATTTACAAATTAATTCACACAGGTATAAAACTAAACACATTCAAGCATGAAATTATCGAAATTCAATGTATGCATATTATTCTATTTCGTTTCGTCGGCAATCGTTAGTGCAGAACAGGATGATGATATGAAAAACCAGTTCAGTCCCCTGAATACGGCGGTACCGTCCCTGTCTATTGCACCGGATGCGCGCGGGGGAGGTATGGGCGATAATGGGGCGGCAACCTTGCCGGATGTGGCTTCTCAGTTCTGGAATCCTTCCAAATATGCATTTATGGAAAGTAAAGCCGGAATCGGATTATCCTACACACCCTGGATGCGGAAAATCGTCGGGGATGTAGCCCTGAGTTTTCTTTCGGGATATTACAAAATAGGACAATATGACCAGCATGCCATCGGAGGCTCGCTTCGTTACTTCACACTGGGAGACGTGCCACTCAGGGATATAGGAGGCGTTGAATATCAGAAACTGAACCCTTACGAAATGGCGTTAGACGTGAGTTATAGCATCAAATTGTCGGAAGGATTTTCATTAGGTGTGGCTATGCGTTACATACGTTCCGATATGGGGGCCAGCCCCGAAGACGACCTGCGGCCGGGCAACTCCGTCGCCGCCGATATAAGCGGATACGGAGAAAAATATATCGTCATAGGCAACGGCGAATGTTTGTGGAGCGCCGGATTCAATATCTCCAATATGGGAAATAAGATTTCGTATGACAACGGAACAACCAACCAGTTCCTGCCCACCAATCTCCGGATAGGCACCGGTTTGCTCATGCCTTTGGACGAGTATAACCAACTGGGGATCTATGTCGACCTCAACAAATACTTAGTACCCTCAAAACCCATCCGGAAAGAAAACGAAAGCGACACAGACTACGACAAAAGGTATGAGGAGTACAATGAGATGAAATTTATGAAAGGGATGTTCAAATCATTCAGCGACGCGCCCGGCGGTTTCAACGAAGAACTGAAGGAAATAAACCTCTCCATCGCTGCGGAATATAACTATAACAGCCGCTTTTTCATACGCGCCGGCTACTTCTACGAAAATCAGATGAAAGGTAACCGCCAGTATTTCTCTGCCGGGGCGGGCTTCAAGATGAATGTGCTTCAGGTGGATGCCGCCTACCTGATCAGTACCGTACAGAGTAATCCGCTTGACCAGACACTCCGTTTCACGCTTTCGTTCGATATGGACGGGCTGAAAAACCTATTTAACTAAACCATGCGCATCGGATTCGGATACGATGTACATGCTTTCGCCGAAGGCCGCGAACTGCGGATCGGAGGCGTACGCATCGACTATCCTTACGGTTTGATGGGCCACAGCGATGCGGATGTACTGATACATGCAATATGCGACGCCTTACTCGGCGCAGCGAACCTGCGCGATATAGGTTATCATTTTCCGGACACGTCCGCCGAATATAAAAACATCGACAGTAAGATCCTGCTGCGCGAAACCATGCGGTTGCTGCGCGAAGCGGGATATGAACTCGGAAATATAGATGCAACCGTCGCCGCGGAACAACCGAAGCTGAATCCCCATATCCCGGATATGCTGAAAACGCTGTCCGAAGTGATGAATGTTCCGGTGAAAGACCTGTCGATAAAAGCCACTACTACCGAAAAATTAGGTTTTACGGGACGTCGCGAAGGTATCGCCGCATACGTTGTCGCACTGATAAAGTAAAAATTTTGTATTGCACGCAACTTGTATTATCTTTGTCCACATAAAAACAACAATTTGCGTCTTATGAAAAATAACGACTGGAAAGAACGGTTGGGAATGGTCTACTCAACAAATCCGAATTTTAAATACGACACCGGAGAAGAGAAGGAAGAAGAAAGCCTGCCGAACGGCAAACAATCCTTGTGCGTATCGTTAGACAAAAAAAAACGTGGAGGTAAAGTCGTCACGCTGATTACCGGTTTTCGCGGTAAAAACGAAGACTTAGCCGCCCTCTGCAAATTGCTGAAAGTGAAATGCGGCGTAGGAGGCTCGGCCAAAGAAGGCGAAATCATCATACAGGGGGATGTCCGCCGGAAAGTGGCGGATATATTGACCGGTGAGGGCTTCGGAAAAATAAAAACCATCGGGTAGTACCACCGCCGACCGATTTAATAAACCACAGTACCCAAATGCTTACCTTATACAGTGCATCCGCAGGAACAGGAAAAACCCATACATTAACCGGAGAATATCTTTCTTTGCTTTTCAAAGGACGGGAACAGTACCGGCATATACTCGCCGTAACCTTTACCAATAAAGCGACGGCGGAGATGAAAGGCCGTATCGTCGACGAATTATTCCGCCTCGCCAACCACCACTCATCCGCCTACATGGAACAACTCTCCGATAACGGGAGAAGAAGCGAAGCGGAAATACGCAGCCGGGCAAAGAGGATCCTGATTGCGATCCTGCACGATTATTCCGCATTTAACATCAGTACGATCGACCATTTTTTTCAGCACACCATCCGGGCGTTTACCCGCGAAATAGGATTGCAGGGGAACTATAAGATCGAATTGGACGAAAGCCAAATGATGGATGAAGCTGTGGATAACATGCTTTCCGAACTGGAAAAAAATGAAAACGCCGCCCTGATGGACTGGTTGCTGCGCTTCACAGAAGATAAGATCGAAGAAGGGGACGGTTGGGACATACGGAAGGATATCATCAAACTGGGCGGACAGTTGTTTAAAGAAACTTATAAATCACACAGCGATGAAGCGCGGAAAGAACTGAACCAAAAGGATTTTCTCTCCGGCTATCGCAACGAACTCTACCGGATCATCCAATCCGTACGGAAAACGGTGAAAGAATCGGGCGAAAAAGGACTTTTATTGATGCAGCGGTATGGCATGCAGCCTTCGGATTTCAAAGGCGGCAGCCGATCCGTTTTTCTCCATTTCGAGAAATGGGCCGCAGGAGAAATAAAAGAGCCTACGGCGACTTTCTGCAACCTGGTCGATAATCCGGACGAATATTCCGCCAAAACGGCCACTCCCGCACAAAAACAGGCGGCTGCACAGGTCTATGCCGACGGAATGAATGAGCTGATACGCGGCATCGTGTCTTTTTTTGAGAACCTGACCCCTTATTACACAGCCTGCGAGATCGCCCGCAACTTCTATGCGCTCGGTATCCTGTCCGACCTGTCGCAACACATCGCGGCATGGCGGGAGGAAAATAACAAAATGCTGATTGCCGACACAACGGAGTTGCTCCATAAAGTGATCGATAATAGCGAGATTCCTTTTATCTACGAAAAGACGGGTACACGCATCGAACACTATATGATCGACGAATTTCAGGACACAAGCGGTATGCAGTGGTCGAATTTCCGTCCTCTCCTGAAAGACAGCCTCGACAGCGGCCGCCGCAACCTGATTGTAGGCGACGTCAAACAAAGTATCTACCGTTTTCGCAATTCCGACTGGACGCTCCTCGACCGGAAAGTAAAAGAAGATTTTTCGCAGCAGGTAGACGAAAAGAAACTGGACGTGAACCGGCGCAGTTGTCGCCAGATCGTTGAGTTCAATAATATACTTTTCAATGCCATACCGGTCGTTCTGCAACAAGCATACAATGATGAAATCAACCGGTCGTCTTTGCCGGAAAAGGATCGGAACGAATACAATACCCGCATCGTTTCCGCTTACAAAGACGCTTCGCAGCATGTGTCCAAACCCTTTGCCGGCAAAGACGGACATGTACGGGTGCAGTTCCTTGCCGGCGCCGAAGACAAAACGTGGCAGGATCTGAGCTTAGAACAGTTGCCCGGCATCGTAGAACAGTTGCAGGATAACGGATACGAATTGCGCGACATCGCTATCCTGACCCGCACCGGAAAAGAAGGGTTACAAGCCGCGGAAACATTGCTCGCATACAAGGAGGCGCATCCGAAGTCCGGGTATAAATACGATATTATCTCGGAAGATTCACTGACGATCCGGTCATCTCTCTCTGTGCGTTGGTTAGTAAGCATGCTCAGGTACCTGAATCAGCCGGACAACACAAGTAATTACTGCATGGCCCTCCTTTCCTATACCATCCTGAGGAGGAAAAACCGGCAAATGGCGTCCCCCGCTTCGGAACAGTTTCCGGAACAAGCGCCCGGCACCATAACGGACAACGATCTGTTCCGTCCGTTTCCCGTCGAAACGATGAAGACGCTCCGGAAACTGGCAAACCGTCCCCTCTACGAACTTGCGGAGGGGCTGTTCCGGCTCTTTGAAAAGGATTTTCCCGAAAATGAACTTGTTTTCATTCAGGCCTTCCTCGATACGGTGGCCGAATATGCCCTGAATGAAACAGCCGATACGGGACAATTCATCGCCTGGTGGAACGAAACGGGGTACCGGAAAAAAATCGTCACCCCCGATTCGCAAAACGCCATCCGTATCATGACGATACATAAAGCTAAAGGACTTGGTTTTAAGGTGGTAATCATCCCTTTCGCCGAATGGAAAATAGACCAGAAAGACGCCATTATCTGGTGCCGAACCGAACAAAATCCGTTCGACAAACTGAGCCTGATACCGGTAAAATACGGATCCGTCCTGAAAAATACGTTCTTCGCCCCCGACTATTTCCACGAAAAGCTGCATGCTTATATGGACAATCTCAATACGCTATACGTCGCGTTCACCCGCGCGAAAGAAGAACTCATCGTGATGGCGCCCCAACCGAAAACCGAAACGCTCACCCTGTCGCGCCTCTTATGGGAAGGGCTGCAGACGGACACACAACATCCGTTCGACGCCGAAAACGGGATGTACGAACGCGGAATGTGGTGGCAGGCGACGACAGACCATACACCTCCGGATACGGAAGAACTGCCCGTTAAACGTTTTCATTCCGTATCGCCTGACCGGCGCATGCAGCTCCGCCTGCATCGCAAAGGAAGCCTCCTGAACGACGAAAAGCGTAAATACGGGATCCTGATGCACGATATCCTGAGCCGCATCGAAAAACGGGACGATATCCCCGCATCCGTATCGGAAAAATATACATCGGGAGAGATAACCCGGGATGAATATCACGTCCTGGAAGAAAAACTAACGGCCTTGACCGGTAAGGAGGAGGTAAAACACTGGTTTGACGGCTCCATGCAGGTCATAAACGAAGCGGAAATATTGTCGGGAGAAGGCATATCGCAACGTCCGGATCGTATCATGATACATGAAAACGGGCATGTCGTTGTTGTAGATTATAAATCAGGCGAACATAAAGAGGTGCGCCATCATCGCCAGATAAAAAAATACATGTCGCTGATTCGCGAAATGGGATACCCGGATATCGAAGGTTATCTGTGGTATATCACATTAAATGAAATCGAAAAGTGTATTTTTTGAACATCTTTTTTTTTATTATGGAAAAAAGCTATATTTTTGCGGCACTTAAAAAGAGATGCATCGTATCAGAAAAATAAAAGTACATAAGGTACACAAGGAAGGAACGGGATTGTTATTGTCCATGTTTACGGTATTATTTATCGTAAACCTGGTTTTATACTATGCCGTAGGTAATAAGTTTGTTTTTTACAGCGTGTTGTCCGTTTCTACGGTCTTATTCCTCATCACGCTCAATTTTTTCCGTAGCCCTTACCGCCGTTTCCCTTACGATTCCGAAGGGCTTGTTATCGCCCCTGCGGACGGTACGATTGTAGCGATAGAAGAGGTGGACGAGAATCAATATTTTAAAGATAAACGCCTGCAGGTATCCATCTTCATGTCCGTATTCAACGTACATGCGAACTGGTTTCCGGTGAACGGCACCGTTCGGCACGTATCCTACCAACATGGGCGTTTCCGGACGGCCTACCTTCCGAAAAGCAGTACCGAAAACGAACGCTCGACTATTGTGATCAGGACGGACTATGGCGTCGATGTACTGACGCGCCAGATTGCAGGCGCCCTCGCACGCCGCATCGTAACATACGCAAAAGAAGGCGAATACTACAAGGTCAACGATCAGATGGGTTTCATAAAGTTCGGCTCCCGGGTGGATACGTTCCTCCCTTTAGATACGGAAATACTTGTCGAAATGGGCTGGAAAGTAACCGGAAATCAAACCCCGATCGCCCGCCTGGGCAAGATCACTTACACACCTAAAGAAGCCGCACCGGCAGACGTAAAGCCCGAAAACAAATGAAACACATCACCCGGTACATCCCCAATACACTGACCTGCATCAGTCTTGCTTTTGGATTCTATGCCGCTGTCTTAGGACTGTCGGGTAACTACTACGGAGCTATGATCGCCATATTTGTAGCCGCCGTATTCGATTTTAGCGACGGGCTGGCCGCCCGTCTTCTGAAAGCCTATTCACCCATGGGCAAAGAACTCGATTCGCTGGCAGACATGGTCAGCTTCGGGGTCGCCCCCGGCATGATGTTGTACGGTTTTCTGGACAAATTGCTGCACAGCCTCTCATGGAACGATTCCCTGCCATGCAAACTTTTCCTGCTTTCCGCTTTCGCCATCCCGGTCTTATCAGGATTAAGATTAGCCAAATTCAACATCGACGACCGCCAGAAAACCTCTTTCGTCGGACTTCCCGTTCCGGCGCATGCCATCCTGTGGTCATCCCTTGTGACGGCCTTTTCGCCTGCGGTCGTCCACACGAACCTCTCCCATGAGGCGCTTCTCATCGGTTTCTCCATAGCCGCAGTCGCTACCTCCCTCCTGCTCGTTTCCGAGATCCCCATGTTCTCGCTGAAAATATCGTCTTTTGCCTGGAAAGAAAACAAGCGGCAATACATCCTGCTCCTCTCGGCTATCCTGCTTATTACATTTTGGGGTATACCGGGAATATCCGCCACTATCCTGATTTACATCCTTTTATCGGTTGCATCCTGCCGGAAATCCCCAAAATAACCAAGCCGTTCCAAGGATCATCCGCAAAATTCCGGTACTTTTTTTTGATAAAAAGTACCAAAAAGCCCGCTTTTCAGGGCGGGCTTAACAGTCGATATTGCTTGTGTATGAATCAAACGAAATGAACCTGGCTTAGATCCTTAGCAAAATTGCGTATTGATTTTTCTATTTTTTCAACCGTCTGTTTACGTGGGCGCTTCCGGCCGGTAACGTAATGACTCAGTTGTTTTTGATTTATCCCGGTAACAACCTCCAGTCCGGACAAAGAAAACTGTCTGGAATATCTCTTTAAAAAGGATTGTACATCATACCTGTATTCAATTTCATAATCACCCGCCAGTATTTCGGGAAGATGATCCTTATGCTGTTCAATATACAACCTTAACCCTTCCAATACATTTTTTTGCGTTTCTTCCACTGTTTCTCCCGCACCATAGACTCCGGGACAGTTTTCAGCATAAGCATCAAAATAATTGCTGCTGCTCTCAATGATGATAATTATTTTCTTCATAATCTTTTTAAGGCTGTGACTATTTAAGCCCCAGTTCCTTTGTTAATTTAATCCTTAACCCTTCTCCAATCTCTTTTGACCCATGGTAAGGAATCGGGGGAGAAGCGATCCCGTCCTTTTCATAAAAATAATGGCTGCCAATTGCATTTGTAAACATCCATCCATTCTTTTTTATTTTCCGGTGAAATTCACTGTACTTCATTATGTCAATGTCCGTTGGATGAATACACTACAAAGGTAGCAAAACGGATACCATTATACAAATATTTCTGCAATTATTTTTCGTTTCCATATCTACTATGGCCTCTGCCACGTCCGGGTAGCTGTTGTAGTTGGAGAATAAAGAGGTGACAAGTAAAATTCTTTTAGGTCGTTTTGAGCCGCTTTTACTTAATACAGTATTCAAAAAATAGTAAATCCGGCAGAACGTTACGCATGTTCTGCCGGAGGAACGGCAAACAAAACCGGATTACAATTTAAAAGTTATACCCACACTCAGGTATGAAATGCCGTAGCCTACTTCTGAATATACACCTAATTTTGGTTTGAAGAAATAGCGTGCCCCTACGAACAGGGAATACCCGAATGTGCTGCCGGAAGCCGTACCAATACTCTCGCCGTCGCCCGCCCAGGAGGCGGTCGCGATGTTATAACCCAGCATAAGGCCGCCATACGTATCCAGTTTTTCGACGAACTGATAGTGAAAAGCGCCCCGCGCGCCGAGTACATAATGATTATAATTCCAATCGTACAAATTGCGGTGATACCATCCGCCATAAGCGCCAACACCTATGGCGCCGTTCTTTTTTTTGATCAGTCCGTCGACAATCGAACGTTCGTACGACAGTTCGACCGGAATGCCGGTTCCTACACCTACACCCAAACCGATCCGTTGGGCGCCTTTGCTGAAAATCTCCTGGCCGTTGGCGGCCATCATCGAAAACAGGAATAAACCCACAAATAACAAATAACA
>JAIRSF010000145.1 GCA_031255595.1 Tannerella sp. | reverse complement strand
GTGTCGCCAGCTAAATCAGACGCAAACACGCTTCCCGGACTCTGACCTTACTCTTTGTTTCTCTTTAGTCTCAAAATAGGGACACTTTGATTTCCTTACAGGTCAGGAATTCTGAATTTCGATAGAAACATCTTTTTTCAATCTTTTATTGAATGACTTTCTCAGCTGCTCAGGGGTAGGGGTGACATCAATCACCTCAAATTCTTTGAATATCTCTTGTATGTCGGTATAGTATTTCAATAAATCGGCATTAATCTCGGATGCACTTTGCTTTAAATCGGGCGTATTAAAATCAACACCCAAAATTACACCCAATTTTTGATGAATGTTTTGATTAGATAAAAAGATGGAAAAACAAGGCAACAGGCGAAAAAAGAAATGTAACTAAATACACCTGCTCTACCATCTGAGCTACATCCTCTTTGCAGAGAATGGCGGGACTTGAACCCACGACCTGGTTCTTAAAACGAAGTAACTTTTTTCTAACGGCACTTGTTTTGTTTGCAAAGATTTTAATACGGTTGCGCAGTGTTTTTGCGTAATCAAAATTATTTTTCGTATTTTTGAAAAAAAATAGCTTCTACCGGTAAAACCGACCGGAGCGTTAAGCTTAACGGGGCGAAGCGGACGAAGCCTTGATTTTTTGGTACTTTTTTATCAAGAAAAAAGTACGCCCCCATTCCCATAAAGCAAAAAAGTCAAAAGAGTTTAGGATCGGTTTCGTGCGGTGAGCCGTCAATTATAGTGAATAGTTAATAATGAATAATGAATAATCCGGTACGCGGTTTTTGGTAGAAATTAGAAATTAAAAGTTAGAAGTCAGAAGTTAGAAATTCAACATTCAATCTTCTATTAGGCAGAGTTAAGGAGTTTAGCAATAGAATAAACGTCAATATTTAAAGAATAAAATATTACGAAAGTCGGTAAAAACCGGTTGGATTATTTTGTGTTATGTTCCGTATCGGTTATATTTGCAAATAAAAGATAAAACAGTGATAGAAATAAAAGGCATTATCAAAAGCTTTGCTTCCTTACAAGTATTGAAAGGAATAGATTTATCTATTAATGAGAGGGAAATTGTTGCTATTGTCGGCCCCAGCGGGGCCGGCAAAACAACCTTATTACAAATTATGGGTACGCTTGACCGACCGGATTCGGGCACTCTTTTTTTCAAAGGAATGGAACCTTTCGGATTACCCGAAAAGGAACGCGCCGCTTTTCGTAATAAGCATATCGGTTTTGTTTTCCAATTTCATCAGTTACTGCCCGAATTTACGGCGCTCGAAAATGTAATGATTCCTGCATTAATTGCCCACTGTAAATATGAGGAAGCAGAAAAAAAGGCGAAAGAACTGCTTGATTTTTTACGCCTGGCGGACAGGCTAAAACACAAACCTTCGGAACTTTCGGGCGGTGAGAAACAACGTGTTGCGGTAGCCAGGGCATTGATTAATAATCCATCCGTTATTCTTGCCGACGAACCGTCGGGAAGCCTTGACACAAAAAATAAGGACGAGCTTCATGCCTTGTTTTTTGACTTGCGCAAGGAGATGGGACAGACTTTTGTCATCGTTACCCATGATGAACAACTGGCGACGCTTGCCGACCGGATTATTCACATGAAAGATGGGATGATAACCAAATAAAATACTATTTATATGTTACAAACCGGAGAAAAAAGGGCGATGTTCGGAAGCCGCTTAGGCGTAATTTTTGCAACCGTAGGGAGCGCTGTGGGGCTTGGTAATATATGGCGTTTTCCGTATATGTTAGGTTCTAATGGTGGTGCTGCCTTTTTGTTGGTCTACCTTTTGTGCACATTGTTGTTAGGCTTGCCTGTAATGGTTGCCGAGTTTTATATCGGGCGTCATTCGAAACGCAATGCGGCAGGCGCTTTCAGGGTCATTGCACCGGGCACGAAATGGTTTGTAATCGGTTATAATGGAGTATTGGCGGCGTTTCTTATTCTTGGTTTTTATTCTGTGATAGCCGGATGGACGCTGGAATATGTTTTCCAGGCTGCAAGCGGTTCGTTGGGCGCAAAATCTGCCGCCGATTTTGGGTTGGAATTTTCAAACTTCTCATCCGGTATATTCCGCCCTCTTTTATGGACGTTCCTATTTATAGGCGTCACTCATTATATTATTACGACCGGAGTGAAAAACGGTATCGAACGATCCTCCAAGCTGCTGATGCCGATGCTCTTTATCATTTTGATTATATTGTGTATTCGTTCCCTGACGCTTCCCGGTGCAATGGCGGGTATTGATTTTCTGTTTAAACCGGATTTCGGCAAATTAAATTCATCCGTTTTGTTGAGTGCTATGGGACAGGCTTTTTTTTCATTAAGTGTGGGAATGGGTTGCCTGATAACTTATTCGTCTTATTTCAGCGACAAAACAAACCTCCAACGTACGGCATTTGAAGTAACGGTCATCGATACGGTAGTAGCCGTATTGGCGGGTATTATGATTTTTCCCGCCGTATTTAATTTCGGTATCGAGCCGACCGCAGGTGTTGAACTTGTATTCATCACTTTGCCGAATGTTTTTGGCAAAATGCCTCTGGGCAACCTTTGGTCTTGTATATTTTTCCTTTTGCTGGCGGTTGCAGCGCTTACTTCTACTATATCACTTCATGAAGTGGCTACCGCCTATCTTCACGAAGAACGGCATATTACACGCAAACGCGCCGCATGGTATGTGTCTTCGGGTGTTACCCTGCTGGCGGTTTTAAGCTCTCTTTCTTTTGGTGTCATGAAGGGTTTCACCATCTTCGGGCTTACGTTTTTTGATTTCCTGGATTACATTACAGCAAAATTAATGCTTCCGTTTGGAGGAATGTTAATTTGTATTTTAGTAGGCTGGTATATTGATAAAAGAGCCTTAAAATCGGAACTGACAAACAAAGGAACCGTTCTGTTTTATTTCTTTGTTTCTTATAGGTTTCTTTTGAAATATATCGTGCCGGTTGCGATCGGTCTTATCTTTTTAAATGAACTGGGGCTGATAAATTTTCTGAAAGGCTCTTTATAGAGGATTTTTTCGGCTTATGCCGGTATGGTGTTTCTTTGATGGTTGATCTTTAATATTAAACCGTTGTAACATGTTGTGGCATGATTTTTTTTATTTTTCAAAAGGAGAAAGGCGTGGTTTGACCGTATTGCTTTGCCTGATAGTTGTTGCAGGCATTTTGTTGATATGGAAATCCGAACCGGAGGCAGATCCGGTACCGGCGCAGGCACCGGCTGGTGACGAAAGTGTGTTTAACGCCTCAAAATCGACGGGTTCGCGGTCGCCGGGCAACTCCTCTGCCGGAAAATCTTCGGAATCAGTTTCATCGCCGGCGGAGCGTAAAAATACATATTCCTCAAAAAAGCGTTCATCTTCCGCTTTGCCGGATGCGGATTCAACGAGGCAACTCAAAGCATCCGGTGACGGATCAGTAAATGGGATATATGGAATGGAGCAGGAGATACCGGAGTCCGGTGGCGCAAAGAAACCGGAGTCCGCTCATAGGCATGAATCCGTTTCGGAGCGGGTCAAGCGGCTTACCTCATCTTCCCGTCCCTCTTATCCTCGTACGGAAAAGTTTAAGGAAGGCACTGTCGTGGAGCTAAATACAGCCGATACGGCTATACTCAAAAAAGTGCCGGGGATCGGTAGCGCCTTTGCCCGGCGCATTATTAATTACCGGAATATTCTGGGCGGCTATTATTCCGTTATGCAACTGAGTGAAGTGTATGGAATTGATGAAGAAAAATATAATGCGCTTGCCTCATGGTTCAGCGTCGATCCTTCGCTTGTATCCCGTCTTGACGTAAATAATCTTTCCCAGGATTCGTTGCGTCGCCATCCGTATATTAATTACGGGCAAGCCAAAATAATTGTGCAGTTAAGAAGGCAAAAAGGCAAACTTGCCGGTTGGGAAAATCTTCTTTTATTAAATGAATTTACGGAGAGCGATAAAATCAGGTTACAGCATTATCTGTCTTTTGAGTGAAGTTTCCGGATCGTTTTTTTATCCCTGTGGTGCGGTATGCCTCTTCGTAAATCCGGTTTTGTCGAAAACTTATCTTGCTTGTGCACGAATAATTTTATACCTTTGCCCGATTAATAAAAAATAACAGAGAATGGTAAAAATAGTAGAAACGCCTTTGATGAAGCAATATTTTGATATAAAATCACAACATCCCGATGCAATATTGTTGTTCAGGGTAGGCGATTTCTATGAGATGTATGGTGACGACGCGGTTACCGGTGCGGGTATATTGGGGATTGTAAAAACGAAGCGTTCCAACGGCAGTGCTTCCGATGTTGCTATGGCGGGATTCCCCCATCATGCGCTTGATACATATTTGCCGAAATTAGTGCGTGCAGGAAAAAGGGTCGCCATTTGTGACCAGCTTGAAGATCCGAAAGCAACAAAGAAAATAGTCAGGCGGGGTGTTACCGAATTAGTAACGCCGGGGATCTCTATTGATGATAATATCCTGAATAATAAGGAAAATAATTTTCTTGCGGCTGTGCATATCGGAAAGTCTGTCTGCGGTATTGCGCTGCTTGATATTTCAACAGGCGAGTTTCTGGCGGCGGAAGGAGTTCCCGGTTATATCGATAAGCTGTTGAATAACTTTGCTCCGAAAGAGATTCTGGTTGAACGTGACCGCCGTATGTTTTTTGAAGAACATTTTGATACACGTTGTTTGTTATATTCGCTCGACGATTGGATTTTTACCGAAGATACCGCTCGTGAACGGTTACTTAAACAATTTGAAACGAAGACATTGAAAGGTTTTGGCGTCAACGAATTGCAACATGGTATTATTGCGGCGGGCGCTATTCTTCATTACCTCGACATTACTCAACATACAAATATTGCACACATCACTTCTCTTTTGCAGATTGAAGAAGATCGTTATGTCCGCCTGGATAAGTTCACTGTGCGTAACCTTGAGTTGATTGATTCTATGCACGACGGCGGCGTTTCGCTGCTTGATATTATCGATAAAACAATTTCTCCGATGGGAGGGCGCTTATTGAAGCGTTGGATTGTTTTTCCGCTAAAAGATGTAAAAGCCGTTCGGGAACGCCAGCAGGTTGTTACCTGGTTTTTGAAAAATCCCGATGCGTCGGAAGTCCTGGAATCTTTATTGGCGCAGGTCGGTGATATGGAACGTATCATTTCCAAAATAGCGGTAGGACGTGTCACACCGCGTGAGATTGTGCAATTGAAAATAGCCCTGCGTACGATCGAACCTATTAAGCGGATCTGTGAGGAGAGCGACGATGAATGCCTTCAGCGCTTCGGGCAAGCATTAGACCCTTGTACTTCGATTCGCGACCGGATCGAAAAGGAAATCAACCCCGATCCTCCCCTGTTGATACATAAAGGGGGAGTGATTGCCGATGGTGTTAACAGTGAGTTGGATGAATTGCGGCGGTTGGCTTATTCCGGTAAAGACTATTTATTGAAAATACAACAGCGCGAGATTGAATGTACAGGTATTTCAAGCCTTAAAATAGCGTATAATAGTGTCTTCGGCTATTATATTGAAGTGCGCAATACACATAAAGATAAAGTTCCGCCGGAATGGATACGTAAACAGACCTTAGTAAATGCGGAGCGTTATATTACGGAGGAATTGAAGCTGTATGAAGAAAAAATATTAGGCGCGGAGGATAAAATATTTTCACTCGAAACGCGGCTTTTTAATGACTTGATACTTGGTATTGCCGAATATATTCCCTCTATACAAAACGATGCTAACAGGGTCGGGCGGATTGATTGTTTGCTTTCATTTGCCCGTTGTGCGAAAATAAACCGTTATATCTGTCCGGTAGTAGACGACTCGGACGTGATTGATATTAAAGCCGGCAGGCATCCGGTTATCGAGAAGCAACTTCCGCATGATTCGCCTTATATTGCGAATGATGTTTATCTGGATCGGAAAAAGCAACAGGTTATGATTATTACAGGGCCTAACATGGCGGGTAAATCGGCATTGTTGCGGCAAACGGCATTGATTGCTCTCATGGCGCAAGTAGGTTGTTTTGTTCCGGCCGACAGTGCACATATCGGTTTCATTGATAAGATTTTCACACGTGTAGGCGCATCCGATAATATTTCTCTCGGCGAGTCGACGTTTATGGTTGAAATGACCGAAGCGTCTGAGATCATTAATAATCTTTCGCCACGCAGCCTTGTCCTGTTCGACGAACTGGGACGCGGCACAAGTACTTACGACGGAATATCAATTGCCTGGGCAATTGTTGAATATATTCATGAGCATCCTGTAAATCGTGCAAAGACATTGTTTGCCACCCATTATCATGAGTTGAATGAGATGGAACGTACATTCAAACGGGTAAAGAATTATAATGTTTCGGTAAAAGAAATCGATAATAAAGTGATTTTTATGCGCAAACTGATTCCGGGAGGTAGCGAGCATAGTTTTGGTATTCATGTGGCAAAAATGGCCGGAATGCCTAAGAGCATTGTGAAACGCGCTGATGAGATATTGAAACAACTCGAAACGGATAATCGTCAGCAAGGCATAAAAAGCAAGCCGGTTAAAAACATTGCTTCGGGCGCTGAAGGATACCAGTTGAGTTTTTTCCAATTGGACGATCCTGTTTTAAGCCGGGTTCGGGATGAGATTAATAGTTTGGATGTCAATAACCTGACACCGATGGATGCACTTAATAGGCTGAATGATATAAAGAAAATTATAAATGGAAAATAAGTCGGTAAACAAAGTCGTCGTCCGGATTTGTCATGTTGCGTATTCCTGATTGATGATTTTCCGGAAATGCCTCTTTCTTGGATTTATAAGGGCTGTTTTCGCAGTGATATTTGTTTTAGAAGGATCAGTACAGTGAGCGGTAACTTTTTATAAAATTTCGGTATGTAGCACAATTTACTTTATGAAAATGAGATTATGTTGTTGAATTATATTTGGATCGGTTTTATCTTGATTGCTTTTGTTGTTGCACTTTGCAGGCTCTTTTTTGCAGGTGACACAGAAGTATTTAATCAATTAGTTACCTCTACGTTTGATTCCGCCAAAATGGGGTTTGAAGTATCAATCGGTCTTACGGGTGTCTTATCTCTTTGGCTTGGTTTGATGAAGATCGCAGAAGAATCGGGGCTTGTAAACTCTTTTGCCCGTATGGCCTCTCCCGTTTTCGGTAAACTTTTCCCCGGTATACCTAAAAATCATCCTGCTGCAGGCACTATATTCATGAATATATCTGCGAATATGCTGGGGCTTGATAATGCGGCGACCCCTATCGGATTAAAAGCGATGCAGCAACTGCAGGAACTTAACGGTAAGAAAGATACCGCTACGAATGCGATGATTATGTTTCTGAACATAAATGCTTCCGGACTGACCGTCATTCCGATTACGATCATGATGTATCGCGCTCAGTTCGGTGCCGCAAATCCTTCGGACGTTTTTCTTCCGATTTTGATTGCCACATTTTTTTCTACTCTGGTTGCTATTCTTTCGGTTTGTTTTGTTCAAAAAATAAATGTGTTGCAGCGAAGCCTGGTTTTTTTCTTTGGAGGAGTTATCCTTCTGATCGGCGCCCTGCTTTTCTTCTTCAACTCTCTTCCTGCGGGAAAAGTTTCGCTTTATTCCTCTTTGACTGCAAATTTGCTTCTTTTCACAATTATTTGCTCCTTTTTGATCGCCGGCATCCGAAAAAAACTCAATGTTTATGACACATTCATTTTAGGGGCAAAAGAAGGCTTTCTGACGGCCGTTAAGATAATTCCATACCTTATTGCCATCCTTGTTGCGATCGGCGTTTTTAGGGCATCTGGTGCGATGGGTTTTTTGATTGATGGAATACGTTGGTTTGTAGCTTTTTGCGGGTTCGATACATCTTTTGTTGAAGCTTTACCTACTATTTTTATGAAACCGTTAAGCGGAAGCGGTGCGAGAGGTATGATGCTTGATGCAATGAATACTTACGGGGTTGATTCTTTTGTCGGTCGTTTGTCTTGTGTCGCTCAGGGTTCGACCGATACCATTTTGTATGTTGTCGCCGTTTATTATGGCAGTGTTGCGATCCGTAATACCCGCCATACAATACCTTGCGCTTTGATTGCAGATCTGGGCGGAGCTATTGCTGCGATTATTGTATCGTATATATTTTTTCCCGTCACGTAGCAGTTATTACATATTTTAAAGTACCCATATATGATTATTTACAATGTTGATGATATAAAAATGCCGGTATTTCCCAAACGGAAAATTTCTCTTTGGATTAAACAGGTAGCGGAAGATCGCGGAAAGAGGGTAGGGGAGGTCGCTTATATTTTTTGTTCGGATCGTAAGATTCTGGAGTTAAATCGCACTTACCTCAATCATGATTATTATACCGATATTATCACCTTCGATTACAGCGAAAACGACATTATTTCAGGCGACATCTTTATAAGCGTAGATACGGTTCGCACCAATGCCGAACAGTTGTCTGTGGGCTATTGTAATGAATTGTATCGTGTTATTATACATGGAATCCTGCATTTGTGCGGTATAGAAGATAAAACCCCTGAGGCTCGTATCATAATGGAAAATAACGAAGATAACGCATTGGGGATACTGTATGATCGATGGATAAAAAGTGATTCGCCGCCTTTTGATAAGATGTAGTACTTCCTGTGCTTAATCGTATGGAAGTGCCTGCAAAGACAAGCCTGAGTTTTCACTCTTTTATATATGTATATTCTTTAAATTTTCCGCTTTTGGGATGCTTGCGGTCGCCATTAATCCTTTGTGGTATTTTATGTTTCATACAAGTGAATCCATAATTGCCAATACCCATAACGCATCTGTCCGCTTGGCTGCTCGACATAAATTGAGTTGATTGAATGTAATCTTTCGATTTAATTTCTAATTTTCTTTCTTTCAGCAAACTGACTACTTCTGTTTTGCTTGTTTTTGCCATGACCTTTTCTATAAACACAGGAATAGTCTCATCAATAACTTGGGAATACCCGACCGTTGTCCCAATTAAAAGGAACGCTAATAAAAACACAAATTTTCATAAAAACAAAAATTTTTGGCTCACCCGACAACCAAAGATGAATATTATATATTGTTTAATGTAAAAAGAAATGGGTTGTCGTCCATGCAAACTCGTAGGTATCGCCAAACACCTGTATACACGCACAGACAAACAAGGATCACCTGTAAAATCGTGTGTCGTCCTGTTTCAGTTTTCAGCATTCAATCTTCAATAAAAGCAAAAAAGCTCCACCGATTTAGGATCGGCCTCGTGCGGTGAGCCGTTAAGTAGCGAAGGGAGGCGTCAAGAAATCTGTGCTGTTTGAGCGAAGCGAGTTACACAGATTTCAGCCGACCGGAGCGTTAAGCTT
>JAIRSF010000079.1 GCA_031255595.1 Tannerella sp. | reverse complement strand
TACAAAACAAATGCAGGCATGAACTTCAATGCGTTTTTGAGTAAAAAAACAGCAATAAACTTATCAATAAATTACACATATATTGAATAATAATGCCCCTGATGGTTCGCACACATTGTTTCCGGCCCGGCTAAATTCCATCGCGGGATTTCGCCGGACGGTGTATTATGTGAGGACTTTTATGTACATTTGCAGTCATTTTTGAAACAAACAGGATGAAACAGGATATAACGGAAATACCGGAACGTAAACTTTACATGGAGACTTACGGTTGCCAGATGAATGTAGCGGACAGTGAAGTCGTATTGTCCGTAATGCAGACGGATGGTTATACACTTACGGAACAGATCGGGGAAGCGGATGCTATCTTTGTCAATACATGTTCCGTTCGTGATAATGCCGAACAGCGCGTAATCGCCCGGTTACAATATTTTCAGTCATTACGCAAAAATAAAAAGCGTTTGATAATCGGAGTATTAGGATGCATGGCGGAGCGTGTGAAAGATGATTTGATAGAGAATCATGGCGTTGACCTGGTTGCCGGCCCCGATTCGTATCTGGATCTGCCGAATCTGGTTGGGGCGGTCGAACGCGGCGAGAAAGCGATTCATGTAGAATTATCATCGCAGGAAACCTATAAGGATGTTATACCCCTGAAACTTGCGGGTGTTCATATAACCGGCTTTGTTTCCATTATGCGTGGGTGTAATAATTTTTGCACTTACTGTATCGTGCCTTATACGAGAGGGCGTGAGCGTAGCCGTAATGTGGAAAGTATCCTGAATGAAGTGCGTGATATGTGCTCTAAAGGGTATAAGGATGTTACGTTGCTCGGACAAAATGTTAATTCATATAATTACAAAACGACGGATGGCGTCGTTGTTGGTTTTCCGCAATTGTTGGAACGTGTAGCCGGAGAGGCGCCCGGTATGCGGATCCGTTTTATGACTTCCCATCCGAAAGATATGAGCGATGAGATGTTGCATGTGATGGCTGCACATAAAAATATATGCAAATATATCCACCTGCCGGCTCAATCGGGCAGTACGCGGATTTTGCGGGTGATGAACCGCAAATACACGCGTGAATGGTATCTTGAACGGATTGCTGCCATACGCCGTATTTTGCCTGCGTGCGCTATTTCGACCGATTTGTTTTGTGGTTTTCATTCCGAAACGGAAGAAGATTTTGAAGAAACGCTTTCGCTGATGCGTGAAGTAAGGTATGATTCGGCTTTTATGTTCAAATATTCGGAGCGCCCCGGAACGTATGCCGCCGATCACCTGGCGGATGATGTCCCGGAAGATGTGAAGATTCTCCGTTTGCAGAAAATGATTGATTTGCAGAACAAACTGTCGGAAGAAAGTAATATGCGTGATATCGGAAAGACGTTTGAAGTGCTTGTGGAAGGTTTCTCAAAGCGTTCGCGCGACCGCCTTTTCGGTCATACGGAACATAACAAGGTCGTGATATTTGATAAAGGCTCGCATCATATCGGCGACTATGTAAGTGTGCGCATCGAAAACGCCACTTCAGCTACTTTATTTGGAGAATAAATAGTTAAAAAAATATAACCATAGCTGGTTTTAGATGAAAATGTATTTATTTTGTGCTGAAATTGGGAGGAAAGGTAGCTATTTCTTCCGGAAGGTATTATGTTTTAAAGGCAATAATTGCATATTGAATGGCAACAAACAGAAAAAAAAATACTATATCTTTTTTTAATTCCCATCTTATTTCGGTGGTTAGCATATCATTGGTTCTTTTCCTGTTAGGTTTGATTCTCATCATAGGTTTTTTGGGGAATGAACTATCTCGTTATGTGAAGGAAAACATTACAATGTCCGTTATTTTGACGGAAGACCTTTCCGATATAAATATCCGGAAGATCCGGGATAACCTGGAAAGCCAGCCTTATGTTAAATCGACGGAATATATATCCAAAGAGCAGGCTTCGCTTGAAATGCAGCGTGAGTTGGGCGAAAACCCCGAAACGTTTTTGGGCTTTAACCCTTTCCACGCCTCTATCGAAGTAAAGTTAAAGTCGGAATATGCGCATCCGGACAGTATTCCGGTCATTGAGAAGCGGATCTCATCCAGGGCAAACGTAGCAGATGTAGTGTATCGCAAGGATATGATGCAGATGGTGAACCAGAATATCCGGCGGGTGAGTATTGTTCTGTTAGCTTTGTTTGCCGTATTGATTGCCATTTCTTTTGTGCTTATCAACAATACGATCAGGTTGTTGATTTATTCAAAACGGTTCCTTATCTATACGATGCGCCTTGTCGGTGCGACGCCTGCTTTTATCCAGCGGCCTTTTATCCGGCATAATATCATCAGCGGCCTGATTGCAGGCGTGATTGCAATAATCATGTTGACGGGTTCGTTATATTATGTGAGGCGTGAGTTTTTTGGTTTTGAGGAGGTGCTGAACAGGGATACCTTGTGGCTTATCTTTGGTATCGTTCTGGTGACCGGCATGTTTTTATCTGTTGTCGCCGCCTATTTTGCGGTGAACCGATATTTGCGTATGGCAAGGGGGAAATTGTATTATATATAAGATATTAAAAGACATAAGATATATGAAAGATTTTGCATTTGGGAAAGAAAATTTTATATTGATAGCAGTGGCTGTCGTATTGATTATCATCGGTTTTGCTATGATGAGCGGCGGAGGTTCACCGGACGGGGTATCGTTTAATCCGGATATATTCAGCCAACAGCGTATCGTTGTGGCTCCTATCGTAGCAGTATTGGGCTTTGCGCTTGTAGTGGTCGGGATTCTGAGGAAACCGAAAGATACGCCAACGTCCGACGCTGAAAAGAATAAGGCATGAGTTGGATCGAAGCCGTTATATTAGGCCTTATTCAGGGCCTGACGGAATTTTTGCCGGTTAGCAGTAGCGGCCATTTGACGATTGCCGGGACTTTTTTCGGATTGAGCGGCGAAGAAAATCTTGCTTTTGCTATTCTTCTTCATGTTGCTACTGTGTTGAGTACGATCATTGTTCTGCGAACCGAAGTGTCGGATTTGTTCAAAGGATTGTTTTCTTTTCGCTGGAATGAAGAAACGAAAACCGTTTCAAAAATTTTACTTTCCATGATTCCGGTAGGGATTGTCGGATTGTTTTTTAAAGATGTGGTAGAAGGGTTGTTCGGTAGCGGTTTGATGCCGGTAGGGTATATGTTATTATTGACTGCGGCATTGCTGATGATTTCGTATTATGCCCGACCACGACAGAAGGAAAATATCTCGTTCCGCAACGCTTTTATTATTGGGATTGCTCAGGCATGTGCCGTAATGCCGGGCCTTTCACGTTCGGGGTCGACGATTGCCACAGGAATCCTGCTTGGAAACAAAAAGGAAAAGGTAGCAAAATTTTCCTTTCTGATGGTCATTGTTCCGGTATTAGGCGAGGCTTTGCTGGATGTACTGAAAATGTTAAAGGGAGATGAGTCTTCCGCTTTTTCCGCTATACCGGCGGGCGCTATGATATGTGGTTTTGTAACGGCCTTTTTATCCGGCGCTTTTGCTTGTAAGTGGATGATTCATATAGTAAAAGAAGGCAAACTGATCTATTTCGCATATTATTGTATCGCAGTAGGTCTGTTTGTTATTATCAATTCATTAATGCATTGATATGATGGATTTTGAAGCCGGTGAGGTTGTGTATTTTAATAAACCGCTTGATTGGACATCATTCGATTTGGTGAATAAGTTTCGTTACAAACTTTCGCGTAAGTTACGTGTAAAAAAAATAAAGGTAGGTCATGCCGGGACGCTGGATCCGAAAGCGACAGGCGTGATGATCCTGTGTACGGGACGGGCTACTAAACGGATGGAGGAATTTCAGGGGCAAACAAAAGAGTATGTGGCGACACTGAAATTAGGCGCGACGACACCCTCGTTTGATCTGGAAAAGGAAGTAGACGCCACCTACCCGACAGCACATATCACACGTGAGAAGGTTGAAAAGGTATTGGCGGGTTTTGTCGGGCAAATAGAACAAGTGCCTCCGGCTTTTTCCGCATGTAATATAGAGGGAAAACGGGCATATGAACTGGCCCGGAAAGGTATTGATGCACCTCTGAAGGCAAAGATACTGGTGATCGATGAAATAGAACTGATTGCGTATGATTTACCTGTCGTAAAAATACGCGTGGTATGCAGTAAAGGTACCTATATCAGAGCTTTGGCGCGTGACATTGGGTACGCGCTCGATTCGGGGGCTCACCTGATCGCATTGGAAAGAACGCGTATAGGTGAGATTACACTTGACAAGTGTCTGAACCCGGAAGATATAGATGTATTTCTGGATCAATCCGTATCCGGTATTTAATATGGAATTAATAAATTATGACAAAATAAATATGAAACTCTCAAAATTCAAATTTACATTACCGACATCGTTGATTGCTCAACATCCGGCCCGGTTTCGTGATGAATCGCGTTTGATGGTCATTCACCGGAATAAAGGTAAGATTGAGCACAAGGAATTTAAAGATCTTATCAAGTATTTCGGCAAGGGCGATGTCTTCATAATGAATAACACCAAAGTGTTTCCCGCCCGTTTGTACGGGAATAAGGAAAAGACGGGAGCGCGTATTGAAGTGTTTCTATTGAGGGAGCTGAACCCGGATCTTCGTTTATGGGATGTACTCGTTGACCCGGCACGTAAGATTCGTATCGGTAACAAACTGTATTTCGGCGAAGACGATTCCTTAGTCGCCGAAGTAATTGATAATACGACATCGCGTGGACGCACACTTCGTTTCTTGTTTGACGGCTCGCATGAAGAATTTCGCAAGACATTGTACGGATTAGGACATACACCCCTTCCGAAATACATAACACGTGAAGCGAATGAAGATGATGTGGAACGTTACCAGACGATCTATGCAACCGAAGAAGGGGCGGTTGTCGCTCCTGCCGCCGGCCTTCATTTCAGCCGGGAACTGATGAAACGGCTTGAGATAAAAGATTGCAAATTCGAATATGTGACGGTTCATTCCGGCTTGGGAAATTACCGGGAGATCGACGTGGAAGATTTGTCCAAGCACAAAATGGATTCGGAGCAGATGAAAATCGATGAGAAAGTGGTTCGGTCTGTGAACGAAGCCAAAGACAACGGCAAAAAAATATGTGCGGTCGGCACTTCTGTGATGCGTGCCATCGAATCATCGGTTAGTACGGATGGACACCTGAAAGAATATGACGGATGGACGAATAAATTTATCTTTATGCCCTACGATTTCAGTATCGCTAATTGCATGATCACGAATTTTCACCAGCCCCTGTCCGCTTTGTTGATGATGACATCCACGTTCGGAGGCTATGATCTTGTTATGGATGCTTATCAGATGGCGATCAAAGAGGAGTACCGTTTTTGTGCGTATGGCGATGCACTGCTGATTTTGTAGTACCGTTTTTTGCAGCGTTAAAAAATATACGTCGGCTTTGCACGAAAGGAAACAATATAGAATAACAACTTACCGATCGTTGACTTACTTAGGTTTAGGCTCCAATCTGGGCGACAAAGAAGGAAATATAAAAAAAGCGCTTGCGCTAATTTCGGAAAGGGCGGGAGGAATTCTTGCCCTTTCGAGTTTTTATGAAACGGAGCCTTGGGGATACTCGTCTTCGGAAAGATACCTGAATACGGCTGTCGGAGTAGAAACGAAACTGTCGCCCGAAGAGCTATTACATACGACACAGGAGATTGAGCGGGAAACAGGCCGCAAGACAAAAACTGTCGACGGCAAATATGGCGACCGACTTATTGATATTGATATCTTACTGTATGATGATCTTATCATACAAACTCCCGCATTAATAATCCCCCATCCCCTGATGTGCCAAAGGGCGTTTGTCCTGCAACCCTTATCCGAGATTGCACCGAAGGTCATTCATCCTGTTTTCGGAAAAACGATAGCGGAGTTATTTTTTCATATCAACGAACTTTGACCTTTCGATACAAACAAACGGCAATGCGGGTTAAACCTGGAATAAACGTCATTTCACACCAAGTTTCGAAATATCCGTTTTTTTTCTTTTATCCGATCAGGGCGCAATGTGGAATGACATAAGAAATCCGAAAAACCATACTCGATGGATTACAAAAAGTTACAGCGACAGCTTCATTGATAAAACGGTGATTCTCGTAACGTCCTGTCTTAAATTATAATTCCAATTCATTTAAATCCAGATAATACACTTCATCCTTGTTCGGGTCTATTGTATAGAGCCTGTTTCTAACCGGTTCTAACCAAATACGTAAAAAAGATCGATCGGTAATGAGTTTATAAAGCGGTTTTCCACTCCAGTCAAATACATGAATCATATTGAAATGCGGTAGTTCATCACCTATACGATCATTCCACATCTCTTTACCCCAATAGGTTGCATAGATATAATTGTTGTCTGCGTGAATATTGAAATAATATACCGTCATCGACTTTATATCTGCATCTCTTTCCAAGAAAGAAAAATCAGTGCCGTTGTTCATGCGGTAACCGACAAGATTGCCCGTATGTGTGTCCAAAATGTTTATTTGAGGAAGATGCCTCATAGCTTGGGCGATTTTTGAACCATCCGGTTTCATGACATCCCACGTGTAAAAGGAATATTCCAACTCCGATGCATCATTCTTTCGCAACGACACATTTTTATAAATGCGATAATTTTGTATGATCTCTTTCGTATTAATGGTTCGTTTTTCATAAAATGGCGTCGTAGCTTCTTCTCTATTCAAAATATCAGACGGCCTATTGACAAACAAGAAATTTTCAGGTTGATAAAACAAAAAGAAATAACGATTTTTATCATACGAAATAATGGTGTCATAGACTGTCTTTCCGCTCTCAACAGATTGACTTATATTCCATAAAAATAATCGGCTTTGGTTATAATCCCATAAAAATGTACAAAGATCACTCTCTTTCTTGAAAAGCTGATAAATGCAATTAACAGATGTCGCCTCCTGAGGGCCTTGACCTTTTTTGCAAAAGGATCCGATTTCTTCACCCGTATCCAAATTGATCAGGTTGAAAAAATCATCTCGACGTGGATTCCAGCAAATTAACAACGAATCGTATGCGGCTATCATTCCGGTAGGGATTCCATTCGCCATTGTAACGGGTTTTGCGACAACCTTTTTTACTATCGCGCGACTGTCATCGAAATATTGTATTTCTCCATTGAAAATCTCTTCGTCTTTGTTACTTTTACAGCCAACAAACAAACTAATGATTACAATTGAAAGTACGATGTTACTTATTTTCTTATTCATGTTCATGTCTGCATAATGATATAAAAACAATTACCTCAAAA
>JAIRSF010000042.1 GCA_031255595.1 Tannerella sp. | reverse complement strand
CATCAACGGAAAATATTTATCCTCTTTTGAATTAATTAACACCCTCGTGTTGGTTAGTTCCTCGTTTTTATTAAAGAGAGAGAGAGAGCAGGCGTATATAGGCTTGTATTCATACGTACACGCGTACATTAGAATATGGGCTGATAAAGGGGATAAGTTACTTGAAACACATTTCCCTGTTGTCGTTTTTTCCGGGATAAACCGCGGAAAAAAGGCATTTTTTTTCGCAAAAACGTATTTATCTAATTGTCGCCGGTGCGGATTTTCATTACTTGCCATATGAAAACCGGGAATCGAAATGAAATAGATCAGCTTTTATGGAGGGTAGCGTTAAAAGATGACGAAGATGCTTTCCGTTCCATATTTCTCGATTTTTTCCCATCTCTTTGTGTTTTTGCCCACCGATACATCGAGAGTTGGGAAACGTGCGAAGATATCGTGCAAGACACCTTTTTTAAAGTATGGAAAAACCGGAAAAATATAGAAATATCCGTTTCCGGCAGGAATTTTCTGATAACAAGTGTCAGAAATTCCTGTATTGATTATTTACGCAAGAAAGATACGGAAATGTCGTGGCAACAATCCGAACAGTTGAACATGTCCGTCGCCACCACCGAAGATCTCTATTCGACCATAGAATTGGAGAACATGTTAAATAATGCCCTTTCGCGCCTGCCCGAAAATGTCCGTATTGTATTTGAACAGAACCGTTTCGAAGGAAAGACATATGCCCAAATTGCCCAGGAACAGCATATTTCGGTCAAAACGGTCGAAGCCTACATGACGAAAGCCTTAAAACAGCTTCGTATTGACTTGAAAGACTTTCTACCGTTGTTTTTACTCTTTTTGTGAAAAAAAATGTGTTTTTCCATAGGGTATATTTTCTTTTGTACGTCTAATGTGTAAAAGAAAAACAGTGAAATGTAATACGCAACATATTATAGATTATTTGGAAGACACGCTCTCTGCCGACGAACGGAGATCTTTTGAAGCATTGCTGGATAATTCGCCCGAATTGCAGCAGGAGTTGAAAGATATCCGCTTTATCCGGGAATCTTTTGCGGAATTAAGTTTTCACAGGCGGATTGATTCGACAAAAAACTGGACGGAATTATCAAAAAAAATAGCCATAGATAAATATAAAAGAAAGCTGCGGTATTTCATTCGCAATGCGGCTGCCATCCTGGTGATTCCATTAATTATAACTACCGCTGTTTTATACAGGGCCGTAATAAACGGTGAAAACATTCCGGCCGGACAAATCGAAATAACTTCGGCGAATGGTCTTGTCACGAAAATGACCCTTCCCGACGGGACGGAAGTATGGCTCAATTCCGGATCGAAATTATCCTATCCGCAATATTTCACAGGCGACACACGCAGCGTATCCCTTTCGGGCGAAGCTTATTTTAAAGTAGAGGCGGATCAGGCAAATCGTTTCGAGGTATTGACTTCCGACGGTACGACGGTAAACGCTTACGGTACGGAATTTAATGTATGTGCATACGAAGACGATCCGACTGTTGAGGCAACCCTGATTTCCGGAAACATAGAAGTCGGCATACCGTCCGTAAAACACGAAAAGCCCGGTCTTATAAACATACCTGTCGGACAACAGGTCTTATACGATAAAGATAACGGCGAATATGAAATTGCAAATGTAAACCTTGCCGTTAAAACTTCCTGGAAAGACGGAAAAATGATCTTTCGCAGAGCGAATATGACGGAAATAACACGTCGCCTTGCCCGTCATTTCAATGTAGATATGTGTTTGGATGGAGGAGAATTGTATAATTACGAGTATTCTGCGACTTTTACAACCGAAACGCTGGAAGAAATATTATATCTACTGGAAAAATCCGCTCCCATACAATGCGAAATCCTCTATCCCGAGCGGTCGGAAGATTATACTTATACCAGAAAGACCGTCCTCATAAGCATGAAAAAATAACCGATCTATATAATGTTTAACTTTAAAACCGAACTGCCTATGGAAAACGAATCATGAAAGACTAAAAAAACGGGAAAATGCGAGCTACATTCTCCCGTCGGTATCAAATCTATTACCAATCCGAAAATCTCACCTGACGAATGGTAATGAACTCATTAAGCTTATTACAAACCTAATTTATTAATTTGACAGTGTAAATATATGAAGAATTCACAAAACACCCAAGATTTCAAATCATATTACGATTTAATCTTTAAAATACCTGTTTTTATGCGAATAACCGTAATATTATTATTTGTATTTATTTTTCAGGCCGGAGCGGATAATCTTTATTCGCAATCCGCCAGAGTGAGCCTGAATATGCGCAACGCGACCGTAGAGGAAGTATTGAATACGATCGAAGAAGAATCGGAATTTTACTTCCTGTACAACAGTAAATTAGTAAACGTAGACCGTAAAGTCAGCGTACGTGTAAAATCACAACCGGTCGAAACGATTTTAGACCGGCTGTTTGCTTCGACCGATGTTATCTACAAAGTAGAAGACCGGCAGATCATACTAAGCAAAAAAGAATTTGCAAGTAATGAACGTCGGCAAAATAGCCGTAAAATTACGGGCGTCATTGTTGACGAAACAGGCGAACCGATCATAGGCGCAAGTATCGTGGAGCAAGGAACGACAAACGGCATAATCTCCGATATCAACGGAGAATTTACGATTGATGTATCACAAAACGCGGAACTTCAGATATCGTACCTCGGCTATTTATCGCAAACGGTAAGCACCGCCAATAAAACGACCCTGCGCATTGTGCTGGTGGAAAATACGCAGGTGTTGGAAGAAGTAGTGGTAATAGGCTACGGCACGATGCGAAAAAAAGACCTCACCGGCTCCGTCGTACAAATCCGTCCCGACAATATTGCAAACGAAAACCCGAAAACGGTTCAGGATATCCTGCGGGGCACTCCGGGTTTGCAGGTAGGGTATAGCGCTTCGGCTAAAGGCGGAGGCGACATGGAAATACGCGGACGGCGCTCGGTCTATAATGATGGAGGACACAATAGTCCTTTACTTATCCTTGACGGAATGATCTTCTATGGGGAACTTTCGGAAATTAATCCCGATGATATCGGTCAGATCGATGTGCTTAAAGATGCTTCGGCAGCGGCTGTTTATGGAGCGAAAGCGGCAAGCGGTGTGATTATTATCACTACCAAAAAAGGGAAACAGGGTAAACCTGTTATCAACATCACCACAAATGTCGGCTGGACACAGGAGAGCCGCTACCGTAAAAGATTCGCTATAGACGACTATTTGCAGCACCGTCAGGATTGGTATACGAAGAATACATACGGTGTGAATCCGGAAACGGGCGCTTATGAAGCGTATCAAACCGGCGTTTATACGAACCGTCCCGGATATTTTATGCAGCCGGAGCAACTGCCCGCCCACATTTCTGCGGATGACTGGCGAGGTTATACGATCAATGCAGACGGTGAATCCGATCTGAGTATATGGGCTAAGCGACTTGGATTTCAGGGTAATGTACTCGCAAATTTCCTTGCCGGGAAAACCGTTGATTGGTTTGATCATACCTTCCGGATGGGTTTTAACCAGGATTATAATGCAAGTATAAGCGGGGCCGGTGAAAAGGTGAACTATTATTTGTCAATAGGCTATTTGGAAAACCAGGGCGCAATAGTAAGCGATGGATACCGGGCCTTGCGTTCCAATATGAAAGTAGAGGCAAAGGTGAATAAATGGCTCGAAGTCGGCGCTAATATCAATTTCCAAGACCGGTCGGATGGCAGCATAGGAATAGACGAAGACTATCAGTTGCGTAATAGCCCTTATGCCGATTATGCGGACGAAACGGGCAATCCGGTGCAATATCCTTTAAGCTCCGAATACAGCCAGAGAGGATATAATTACGATTTCCAAAAGCAATACCTCGAACTGGAAAAAGGGTTCACCGTATTAAACAGTATCCTGAATGCCAAAATATCACTGCCGTTTAACATTACCTATTCGTTCAACGCCTCGCCGCGCTATCAGTTTTTTTATGACCGCTATTTCATGTCGGCGGACTTGCCCGGCTCCGACCCGAAAGGGCGTGGCGCAAATCGTGAACAGGAAAAACGTTTCGACTGGTCGCTCAACAATACCATCAATTGGGATTACATTTTCAATGAAAAGCATCACGTGATCCTTACGCTTGTACAGGAAGCCGAAGAGCGCAAAACCTGGAGAGACCGTATCGAAGCCCGCAATATCCTGCCGTCCGATGCTTTGGGATTCCATAATACCAAGAACGGCAGCAAAGAAAACAGTACCTATTTGAGTGAAGACTCGCACCAAACGGCAGACGCCCTGATGGCCCGCCTGTTTTATTCTTACGACAACCGTTATATGCTCACTACCTCTATCCGCAGGGACGGGTATTCGGCTTTCGGTTCGTCCAACCCCTATGCCTCTTTTCCCTCACTGGCTCTGGCATGGTCGTTTGCAGACGAAAAATTCTTTCAATGGAACCATATTATGAATAGCGGTAAACTGCGCATATCCTATGGTAAAAACGGGAACCGCTCGTTGAATAATCCCTATCTGGCGCTTGCCAATCTTTGGGAAGGAGGAGGTAAAATGCAAGGTTATATCAACCAGAGCGGAGAATTGGATCTGATGCGTTATTTAATGGTCGACCGTTTGGCAAATCCTAACCTGCAATGGGAAAAAACCGCGTCATGGAACTTCGGATTGGATTTCGGTTTTTTAGACGACCGCATATCGGGAACGATAGAGTATTATGACATGCGTACTCATGATATGATTATGAACCAGCGCCTGCCGAGCTTCTCCGGATTTTCCAACATAACAACCAATTTGGGCCAGGTGGATAATCAGGGGATTGAGATTTCAATAAACTCGCTTAATATTAATAATAAAAACCTGCAATGGACTACAACATTCGGATTTTCGCACAACAAGAACAAAATAACGCATCTTTACTACGAAAACGAGGACGTCTTGGATGCGGAAGGGAATGTCATAGGTACAAAAGAGATGGATGATATAAACAACGGGTGGTTTATCGGACAACCCATCGGTACGCTTTGGAACTATCGTGTTACCGGAATCTGGCAGGTTGATGAAGTGGAAGAAGCGAAAAAATACGGTCAGGCGCCGGGCGACCCCAAGGTGGCAAACAACTATACGGCTGACGATGTGGTGAACTCCGACGGTTCCGTTACTCCCGTATATAACAACAACGATAAGGAATTTCTCGGGCAGAACATAGCGCCCGTCAACTGGTCGTTGCGGAACGAGTTTGTACTGTGGAAAGACCTCAGCATCTCGTTTAATATCTATTCAAAAATGGGACATAAGAGTTTGTCCGGCAACTACCTCAACAACGATGATGACGGAGGGCGCCTGGCCTATGCCATGGCCAATGTTCCTGCAAAAGAATATTGGACGCCTGGAAATCCTACCGACAAATACGGGCGTATCGAAGCCAAAGGGCCTACGGGTGCTTCCGGGGTGCAAAAATTGTACGACCGCTCATTTATTCGTCTGGAGAATATTTCGATAGGGTATACATTACCTAAAAAATGGACTTCCATGTGGGATATAGAACGTGTCAAATTTTACGGCACGATCCGTAACGTTGCCGTATGGGCCAAAGACTGGGAATACGGCGACCCCGAAACAGGCGGACTGGGTGCACGTGTTTATACATTAGGATTGAATTTAACTTTTTAAACTCTAATAATAATATGAAACAGATAACTGAAAAATTGAACTCTATATGCCTTACCTTGTTTATGGGGGGTGTAATTTTGCTTAGCGGATGTTCGGAGGATTTTTTGAAGCCAGACCCGCTATCGTTTTACGAACCTACCACCACGTTCAGCACCGAATCGGGATTGAAGTCCGCATTAGCCATATGCGACCGTCATCTCAAACTGTACTGGGCAACCGATCATAACGAAATGCTTACGGTAGGTACCGAATATATATTTTCCGAACTGATGGTAGCCAGTGCGACCGACAAACGCAGCATGCTTTGCGATGTGGCCAATATGCTTACACCTACGAGTGATAATTCTTCCCATCAGAATCTTGACAGGACAAACAGCATGTGGTATCTCTGGGATGAAACGTATTCCGGTATTAAGTATGCCAACACGATTATACAATTCGTGGATGCAGTTCAAAGTCTGGACGAAACTACCAAAAACATATACAAAGGCAGGGCATATTTCCATCGCACCTTCCGCTATATGGCTTTGGTGTTTGAGTATGGCGACATCCCGCTTGTTACCAAGATTTTAGAGGTGTCCAAACAAAATTACCGCAGTACGAAACGCGATGCTATCCTGCAAATGCTTGCCAAAGATATGGAGTTTGCTGTGCAGTGGGTGCCCGACCAGAAAGATATGAGCCAGATCGGTATGGTGAACAAAGGCGCTTGCCGGATGTTACTTGCCAAATGCTACCTGGCAATCGGCGAGTATACTAAAGCCAAAGAGCAAACCGATATTTTGATTAACAATTCGGGCTATTCGTTGATGACGGATAATTTTGGTGCATTCAACGACGGCGGTGAACCGCAGACATGGCCCATTACCCGCAATGTGATCTGGGATTTGCACCGCGCCGAAAATAAACTTATCTCCGCCAATAAAGAGGTCATCATGGGTTTACCGAACCGCGGTTCGGATGCGGAATCATTCGTTAAAATGCTCACGATGCGTATTCTGTATCCTTTCCTTTTTGACGGCAGGCTAAAAACGAAAGACGGCAAGCAGGCATTGTTGAACTTACGGCGTAACCATGCCGATTATGATCCGAAATATGATTATATGCGGGCTTTCGGGCGTGGTATTGCCACATTCCGTCCTACATATTTCCAGACCCACGCACTGTGGGCGGTTAACGGTAAAATGGACGTGACCGATTTGCGCCATAATTCGGAAGTGGGTAACTGGCTGCGTATGGAGGATTACCGCGTTAATAATAAGGCGTCTACGGAATTTGGGAATCCTGTCACGCTTTTTGATGATGACGGTAACCTGCTGTGCAGCGACACGATTCGCCGCTGGTATGATGTGCCCCATTATATATTTTATCTGGACGACCCGGTGAACGACGCGAATGTAAGCGGTTCCGACGGTAACAGGGGCGCTACGAACGGCGGTAATGCCGATTGGTATCTTTATCGTTTGGCGGAAGCGTATCTCCTCCGGGCCGAAGCCAAATACTACATGAACGAGAACGACCCTACGATTAAGGATGATTTGAATATCCTGAGGCAACGGGCGAAATGCTCCGAATTGTACGAGGGGGCTGTGACGATCGGCGACATTGTGAACGAACGCGCCCGCGAATTGTATTGGGAAGAATGGCGCAACGTAGAGCTGACACGTGTATCGCTATGCTTAGCCCGTAGCGGCAAACCCGACGAATGGGGTAATACATACCGATTGGACGATTTTGATAAGCAGAGCGGTACCGATCCCAACGGCGGAAGCTATTGGTATCAACGTATTGTAAATTACAGTATGTATAACAAAGGCTCTGTACAAATCGATGCTACCGGTAATAGTAACCCTAACTTTACCATGGATAAAAAGAATCTTTACTGGCCGATTCCGAATGCGGCGATTACCGCTAATAATAAAGGAGAACTAAGCCAGAATTATGGGTACGACGGCTACGACCCCGCTACGCCTAAGTGGGATAACTGGGAAGATGCCGTTGCCGACGAAGATAAAACAGACTGATCCTTCCGGTCTGCTCATGGCCCGACACTGTTAACCGGGGAAATGAAAGTTTAACCGGTTAATGGTGACGGGTTTTGATGGTTTAACATTTAAAATACTATCATTATGTATAAAAAAATATTTCTATTATTATTCATTTTCTGTTCCCGGATATTATTTGCCCGGACTGATGTGCCGAACGATTTCCCCAAAGGTTATACCCCCGAAGAAATAGGAAAACGCCTGGCCTATCATTTTGTAGACGAAAGACATGAACTTTATAGCGGAAAATGGATCCATTATGCGGAAGTGTGTACCTGGTACGGAGCGCTTAAGTTTGCCGCAATAACAAAGGACGACGAGCTTGTGAAACTTTTACAAAACCGATTTGAACCTTTGTTTACGAGGGAGCAAAAACTGATGCCTCCTATGAATCATGTGGATTTTAATATGATCGGTGGCCTGATTCTGGAGTTGTACCGGATTACGAATGATAAACGTTATCTGGATCTGGGAATAGCTTATGCCGATACTCAATGGGAGGCGCCTGCGAATGCGAAGCCGGAAGAAAAAGCCTGGGCGGAAAAAGGTTACTCCTGGCAGACGCGGCTCTGGATTGATGACATGTATATGATTACCATTCTGCAAAGCCAGGCGTATAAGGTGACCGGAGATCCGAAGTATCTCGACCGGGCAGCCGGGGAAATGGTGCTTTACCTGGACGAGATACAACGTCCGAACGGCCTTTTCTATCATGCACCGGATGTTCCTTATTATTGGGGACGCGGGGATGGCTGGATGGCCGTAGGTATGACGGAGTTGCTGTATTATTTGCCGGAAGATCACAAGGATCGCGCCCGCATCCTGAAAGGTTTCCATACAATGATGGAAAGCCTGAAAAAATATCAGATGCCGGGTGGCATGTGGAATCAGTTGATAGACGATCCCGAATGTTGGGCCGAAACATCCGCTACGGCAATGTTTACGTATGCATTTATCAAAGGGGTTCAAAACGGATGGTTGGACGAGAAAGAATATGCGCCTGCCGCCCGGAAAGCATGGATGGCCATGATTCCGTATATCGACGAGCGGAATAATGTAACCGAGGTGTGCGTCGGAACAGGCAAAAAGAACGACAAACAATATTATTACGACCGCCCTCGCCTGGCAGGCGATTTCCATGGGCAGGCCCCTTATCTTTGGTGTGCCGTTGCCCTTTTGGAAAACCGAATCGATTGATATAAATTTATTTTTCCAATAATTTGCGAATCAGGTCGCTCCGGTTTATTTTCCGCAAATATTGCATGATTTTGGGACGGTACTCGGTCAGGTACCGGAAGAAAAATTGAACATTATGATATCCCAATACGAAGAATGGGCGCGGAGGACGATGGTCTATCCGGCGCCGGATTGATTTTGTTTGTTCGCGGAATATATCTTCTTTAAAGATCTTACCGGCGTCCTCTTCGATAAAGTTATAATTCGGTAAAAAGAGGACGCCGGTTTCCGAAAAGAAACCATTTGCAACTTATGGAACAACCTGAAAGTTTACATGCTTTGTTTTAAGTCGCCACCCGGCAATGGACATGGGTATGCCCGCAGGTATTTAACGGCGCCAAAGGGAAACAGACCTCAAATATTTAGAGGTCTTTCATAACTGCCTCTTTCGAGCTTTTTGTGATAGAAACCTGTATCTGTATCTGTGTCTTCGGCGGGGATGGAAAGGATCTGCAGTGGGGACAATACTGGTTTATCGGATATCCTCGACACGCAGGATGTTGAAATGGATTTTCTTTTGGCATACTTGCGCTTTACAGGTTTTGACTTTTTTGCCCGCTTTTTTTTCCAACAGCGCGCAGGCTATTTCGTTTGTTGAAGCCCAGCGTTTGAAATCACTATAAGCCACATGGCGGCTTCGACAATAAGCACGCAAACAATGGATAGGTGTTTCTGATCTTGATAGGATTTGTTGATATGACAATAACACATCCGTAAACACACAATCAAAATCATACTGTAGATGCTAACACTTTGATTTTTTGAAGAATATTTATAGGCGATTCAACGCCAAATAAGATTTCATTTGTATTATATCCCAGAAATCCTATATATTTCAGAATTAAGTTGAATATTTTTTCCGCAGAATCTATATTTATCTGCTTTTGGGTATCAAAGCATATTGGCTCATGATGAGCAATCCTGTTTCTAAAACCCCGAATACTATCAAGGTCTTTATATATTTGTTTTTGATTCAGACCATGCGCTTTATTTGGAAATATCTGCAGCAATGTTTTTCCACCATTCCGATAGAAGTTCTTTGAGAACATAATTGTCCAAGTTCCGAAACTTAATGATGCTACTAACTTATCATGAGTATAGGCATTTATTCTGGTTAATTTATCTCTTTCCTTGAATATATCAACCTGAGAAGGCAACAGAAATCCGTTAGTAGCTTGAGTTGTTAACCAGTCTGCATCTGATAACTTTACTTTATAATGCTCATTAATAGAGTTGCGCAACACGACTTCCAATACCCCTAATACACCATAAAACTTCTGACATAGTTTGATATTATACCGATATAGTATCAAAGTTTTATTCTTATCATTGTTACATGCAATTCTGTATTTATTTAGCCTTGGTACAGATAAAGCCTTCTCGTATTCGCTGTATTTCATGTTTTTTTATGATTTTTGTTGCAAAGTTAAAAATAAAGTTGTATATTTGCACTGTAATACCTCGTTGTCCCTGTTAGTAATAACATACTTCGAGGTTTTGTCTTTTTATACTCTCCTGTTACATTCACAATACTTCAACAACCCTATCAATTATTT
>JAIRSF010000251.1 GCA_031255595.1 Tannerella sp. | reverse complement strand
TTTAGGATCGTAGCTGAAGGATTCTATCTGGAATGAATCCCAATGAGCGGCAACCTCCTTTTTCCAGTTTGCAACACTTTTCGCTTCCGCAAAATAGTTGCCGGTAAGCGCCTCGGAACGGGTCGCCAGCTTGTTGTAGAAACGGTTGTAATAATCGTCCATCATACGTTTCATCGTATAATCCGGTGCAATCTGCGACATGGAGTTTTTGATATACTGAACCCAATCCGGCGAATATCCTTTGCTGTTTTTTGCAAAATACAGCGGGATCACCTCGTCTTCGAGGAGGTGATAGATCGTTGCGGCATCAAGCTGATCCTGATATTGCTGGTTATCATAGGTGCGTTTATCCGTCAGCGCCCATCCGGCTCCTTCCTTATACCCTTCGTACCACCAGCCGTCGAGTACCGATAAGTTGAGCACTCCGTTCATTTCCGCTTTCTCGCCGGAAGTGCCGGATGCTTCAAGGGGGCGTGTCGGGGTGTTAAGCCATACGTCCACACCCGATACCAGGCGTCTGGCCAGGCGCATGTCATAATTTTCCAGGAAGATGATTTTCCCGAGAAATTCCGGGCGGCGGGATATTTCCACGATATGTTTGATAAGTCCCTGTCCGCCTCCATCCGCAGGATGCGCTTTTCCCGTAAATACAATTTGTACGGGATATTTTTCGTTGTTCACGATTTTCGCCAGGCGGTCGAGATCGGTAAACAGCAAATGAGCGCGTTTATATGTAGCGAAACGGCGTCCGAACCCTAATAACAGGGCGTCGGGATTTATCCGGTCGAGAATAGTGACCACTTTGGACGGGTCTCCCTGGTTTTTGAGCCAGCTCTCCGTATATTGGGCTTTGATGTACTCTATCAATTTCCTTTTCAGTACCCTGCGGATCATCCAGATTTCTTCGTCCGGAGATTGCTGTATCTGTTTCCATATTTCTTTGTTGGACTGGTCTTTGATGAAGTTATGATCAAACTTTTTGTAACAGTATTTCTTCCACTCTGTGGCCATCCAGGTCGGCATGTGTACGCCGTTGGTGACGTAACCGACATGAAGCTCCTGCGGAAAATACCCTTTCCATATCGGCGCAAACATTTCCTGGGAAACCTTGCCATGCAGAAGGCTGACGCCGTTTGCTTCCTGACAAGTATTGAGTGCAAAAGTGCTCATGTTGAATTTTTCATGGCTTCCCGGATTGGTACGTCCCATATCAATAAATTCCTGCCATGAGATGCCTAATTTTTGCGGAAAATGTCCCATATATTTCCCCAATAATGATTCGTCGAAATAGTCATGGCCGGCAGGAACCGGCGTATGTACCGTATACAGGGACGATGCGCGTACGACTTCGAGCGCTTCGTTAAACTCCAGCTTGTCTTTTTCGATATAATCGACTAAGCGTTGCACGTTGATAAACGCGGCATGACCTTCGTTACAATGGTATATCTGTTTTTTTATACCTAATTTATTCAGCAGTAAGATACCGCCTATACCGAGCAGGTATTCCTGTTTCATCCGGTTCTCCCAGTCGCCTCCATATAGCTGATGGGTGATCGGGCGATCCCATTCGCTGTTTTCCGGAATATCCGTATCCATCAGGTACATCGGGATACGCCCGATACCGACTTTCCAGACATGTGTATATACGATCCGGTCGTTAAAAGGAACTTCTAATGTCATCGGCGAACCGTCTGTGGCGGTTACCTGCGTAAGGGGAAGTTTGGAGAAATCCTGCGCTTCGTAGTTGGCGATCTGTTGTCCGTCCATTGATAAGGATTGGGTAAAGTACCCGTATCGGTACAGAAGCCCTACGGCTACGAGATCAATGTTACTGTCGCTGGCCTCTTTCAGATAGTCGCCGGCCAGTATACCCAGTCCGCCCGAATATATTTTCAGGACATTCGTCAATCCGTACTCCATGCTGAAATACGCGACGGACGGTTTCGACCGGTCGGGTTTTGTGTTCACATATGATTTGTACAGATCGTATACATAGTCTATTCCGGCCATCATTTCAGGATTCTCCATGATGTCTTTCATCCGCTTGCTCGACAATTTTTGAAGCAGCAATGTCGGATTGCCTTCCGTTTCTTTCCATAAATCGGCGTCAATTTCTCCAAAAAGTTTGGCTCCTTCATGATTCCATACCCACCACAGGTTTGTAGCGATCTCATGCAGTTTCTCTAATTTTTTGGGAAGTTTTGAATGGGGATAGATATTCCTCCATATCGGCTCGTTTGAGTTAGTTGATTGAATTCTCATAAATTAATTTTTTAATACGTCACACAAAGATATGAATATTAGTTGGAAGTAAAAAAATGAAGAGTTGAAAATGTAATTTGTTTGTCACTTTCCGTTCTCCATCCTCCGCTTTCCATTTGTCAGAGCTTTATCAAAAGCTGTATAATAATATGTAATGAATTTATTCCATTCGGCTTGTCCGGCTATTGCGAAGCAGTTGTCGCGCACAGTATCCGTATCGTCCGCGTCGATCAGTTCCGAAAGTGTTTCCGTTATCCGGCTTATGACCTCAAAATAGTTGTCGTCCGTACGTTTGATGACGGATACGCCTTCTTTTATTTGGTTGCCGGATACGATTGTTTTTGCCCATAAGCCGAAACCGGCAAGATCGGTAGTGATCGTGGGAACGCCGAAGGCAACGCTTTCCAAAGGGGTGTATCCCCAGGGTTCGTAGTACGATGCAAATACCGTTGCATCCATACCGATAAGCAGGTCATAATATGATTTGTTAAAGATTTGATCATGGCCGTCGAGGTAGCATGGGACAAATATAATTCTCAGGTTTTCGGTCGCGCCGTTGGTGAATCCGGAAGAAAAGATAAAATTCATCACCTGATCCTCTTTCATGTTATTCAGCCAGTGGGTCAGGAATGGGATTTGCATCGGCGCCGTCATATTATAATCATTTTCAACGATATATTTTAAATCCGCCCTTGCTGCATGTACCCATGCCGGAACCATGATGAACGCAACTATTTCCCGTTTTATGCCGTTGGATTTGCGAAGTGCGTTCATGACGTCGACAAAAATATCAATACCTTTGTTTCTGTATTCGTAACGTCCGCCGGTCGCAACAAAAAAGGCGTCTTTACGGACAGGCCTGCCGGTCAGTTTTTCTGCGACAAACATCAGTCTTTTGCGGGCTTCTTCCCTTTTCTTTATATAATGACCTCCTTTGGGCACGAAGTCTTTTTCAAATCCGTTCGGCGTTACTATATCCGGCGCTTTATCCAATAGTTGCATACATTCCGCAGCGGTGATATCGCTTACCGTTGTAAAGCAATCGACGAACGCAGCCGTTTGTTTTTCTAAAGAATGTTTGGCTTCCACATTCAGTTCTTTGGCCATCCGATCTCCGTTATATGAGTCCATGTGGCTGTATAACGGTTTGTTGTTTCCGGCAATGGAGCGTCCGATCGTTGTTGCGTGTGTCGTAAATAATGTTGCGATGGCCGGCACATGCTTTTGTATGTACAAGGCGCCCATTCCAAGCATCCATTCATTGAACAGGGCGGCTACTTTTTTGTTCGCCAGGTTATAAAAGTTATAGAAACTCTCAATCACTAATCCGACCGAGTAGGCAAAAATACACGATTCGTCGTAATCTCCGTAGGCGTGTGCCGAGTCTACCTGGAAATTATTCCACATTTCATAATAAAGCGAATCCCTTTGGTCGAAAAAGGTTTTGTATGAAACCAGAAGGACGACAGGTTCGCCCGGGATCTTCCAGCGCCCGGTTTTCACCCTGAAATATTCGGGCAATGCGTTCTTCCAATCGCAAAAAAGCGTATCATCCTCCTCAAAATCAATAGGATTATTGTTAAGGTCGGGCCCGATAAACAGGATCCGGTCATCAAATTCATTTTTAAGCGTACGGGCTTTGGAAGACAGCACTGTATAGATGCCGCCCATCTTGTTGCAAACTTCCCAACTGCTCTCAAAAATATAATCAGGTTTTAACATTCGATGTTGTATTATTTTACGAAATTAGCTCGCAAAGATAATGCAAGCCGGGAGAAGTACAAAATGAGCCGGGCATATTCGGGAAGATTTTTTTTGGAAATTATGCGGGATTTGTCCGGATAATAGTTATCTTTACACGTTTTTTCAAAAGTAAAAATATGACGAAACGTAGGGAATTAAAAAAGATGATAGAATACCTTTCCGGTGAGTTGATGACTGAAATTTTGCTTTGTTCATTGCAACCGGAAACGGATATGGCAAAACTCAGGGAGATGATGACCCGTATCTGTGATATGAATGATGAGTACAGGCGTCGCGTTCAGAATCCTTCGGGGACTGCCGATAAGCGGTTAGTGAAGCAATACTATAAGAAGTTGCGCGAAGATTTTGGCGCGGAGTTTGATAAGATTTATGAAGAGCTTGTGTTGTTGAATAAAGAAAGAGCGGAAAATTGAAAATAAAACCTGTATTATGCAGGTGGATCCTGCATTTATTCGGATGGACGAAGGGGCCTGACGGAGGTGATGTTTCGAAATCCGTCATTTGTGTTGCACCTCATACCAGTAATCTGGATTTGACATTAGGCAAGCTTTTTTATAATGCACTGGGGAAAAAATCCAAGTTCCTGATCAAAAAAGAATGGTTTTTTTTCCCTCTTAATATTTTGTTTAAAAGTATGGGGGGGATCCCGATCAATCGCGGCAAATCATCTTCAACGACGGAACTGATTGCCGGTGAGTTTGCGAAACACGATACCTTCCATATTGCAATCGCCCCGGAGGGGACACGCAAGAGGGCGAAAGAATGGAAGAGCGGCTTTTATTACATTGCACTGAAAGCTCGTGTTCCGATTCAGGTCGCTTATATTGATTACGGCAAAAAAGAAATTGGTATAAAGGAAATATTTTATCCTACGGGAAACGCAGAAAGAGATATTCTCAAAATCCGTTCGATGTATGACGGGATAAGAGGATACCATGATAAAAATTTTGCCAAGATAAGATGACTTTTAAAATAAATCGTTATGGAAGATTTCAGTACTTTACGTATCAGTATGATACAATCCCATATCGTTTGGGAAGACGTGGAAGAGAATATTTGTTATTACGGTGAATTATTACGCCGCCTGAAAGGAAAAACGGATTTGGCCGTATTACCGGAACTGTTTACAACAGGTATGTCGATGCGTACCAAAGATTTGTCCGAGCCGAACGACGGAAAAACGATCGTAGCGATAAAAAGGTATGCAAGGGATTATGGCCTTGCCGTAACCGGCAGTTTTATGGCTTCCGACAAGGGTAAATATTATAATCGTGCATTTTTTATAACGCCCGACGAACAGGAGTTTTTTTATGATAAACGGCATTTGTTCGGTATGGCCGGTGAAGATGAGCATTTTTCGTCCGGTACGAAGCGGCTTATCGTCGACTACCGGGGATGGAAAATATGTTTTCTGGTCTGTTACGACCTGCGTTTTCCGGTGTGGAGCCGCAATGTGGATAATGAGTATGACGTGTTGATCTATGTGGCCAACTGGGCAGAGTCGCGCAAGAAGGTCTGGAAATCATTGCTGCAGGCGCGTGCGATAGAAAATATGTGTTTTGTTTGCGGTGTAAACCGGGTAGGCGTCGATGCCGGTGAGTTTAAATATCATGGCGGTTCCCAGATCATTTCTCCGAAAGGTAAAAAGCTTTTTGACGCCGGAGAAAAAGAGGCAAAAACGGTGACCGGAATTATTCGACGTTCCGATCTCGAAAAATTACGCACAAAATTCCCAGTCTGGAAAGATGCGGATAAGTTTCAATTAATAGTTGAATAACCCGCTTCGTGTGGAGGGTACTTGCCGGAAGTGAGGGGAGAAGAAAGAATAATAAATTAAACCGTTTAACGATCAAACAATGCGACGACTATCTTTTTTATGTATGCTTTTTGTATGTCTTTCCTCTTGCGCACAATCTTCTTTTGATGCGTATTTCAATGGAAAACGTTTGCGGATGGATTTCTCTTTGAGCGGCAATGCCGGGACGCAGGCCGCCGCATTGATGTCTTTGTATGAAGAACCATTGTGGGGAGGCCCTCGTGAAAACCTGATTGACCCGTTTGGGTATGGAGGATATCTGCTGGAAGTATATGACAAAGCAAGCAAAAAACTTATTTATTCAATAGGATTTAATACCTTATTTGAAGAATGGCGCATGACGGAACAGGCGCAGAAAGAAACGCAGGCCTGGGTAAACAGTGTCGTTATGCCTTATCCGCATCAACCGGTAATGACCGTCTTGTTGGCGCGCAACTATTCTACGGATAATAAAGATACGTTGATGGTCTTGGAGATCGATCCTTCATCCATTTTTATTGATCGCAGTCCGTTGAACAATCATTCCGTCACCAACATTCAGATAAAAGGAAAACCTTCGAATAAAGTGGATCTGGTTTTTCTTGCCGAAGGGTATACGAACGCGGAAAAAGATAAATTTATAGCGGATGCCGGCAAGTTTACGGGGTCTTTATTTTCCGTTCCGCCGTTTGACCAATGCAGGGAAGATTTTAATGTGTATGCCGTTTTTCTGGAATCGGAAGAGTCCGGTACGGATTTTTCGGGTAAGGGGATTTTTAAAAACACAGCTTTAAATGCGGGTTTTTATACTTTCGGGACGGATCGTTATCTGACTACGCCCGACATGAAGTCCATACGGGACGCCGTATGGAACCTGTCTTGCGATGCGGTCTTTGTACTGGTTAATTCCGAGGTCTACGGCGGAGGCGGCATGTATAACTTTTATGCCATCGGAACGGTAGATAATGAGAGTACGGCTCAAGTGTTCGTACACGAATTCGGACATAGTTTTGCCGGTCTTGCCGACGAATATTTTTCATCCGAAACATCGCACAATGATTTTTATAATATCCGCTTCGAGCCTTGGAGTCCGAATATCACTACTTTAGTTGATTTTGACGGAAAATGGAAAGATCTTCTGCCGTCCGGAACGCCTGTTCCAACCCCGCCGGAAGCGCCTTATTCCGAGGGGATCGGGGTGTTTGAGGGCGGAGGCTATCTCGCGAAGGGCATATACCGTCCGATGGATCATTGCATGATGCGTGACCTGACGCCTTTCTGTCCCGTATGCAGCCGGTCTATTTTGCGTATGGTGGATTATTGGTCGGACAGAAAGATTCGATAATAAAGATGTTCGTGCGCGAGGTTTGCCGCATCGCAGGTCGCCGTAAACCGGATTTCGGCGGCAGATGCCTCTCCTGTTGGAAAGAGGCTATGCCTGTCCCGAATATTTTAAATAAGTGAGCCGGATAATATTTAAGATAGTTTCCTTGCTTTTTTCTAAGGAATGAACCGGAAGATATTCGTAGCGTCCATGGAAATTGACGCCACCGGCAAAGATATTAGGGCAGGGCAGTCCCATAAAAGAAAGCCGGGCGCCGTCGGTGCCTCCGCGTATCGGTTTGATGACCGGTTTTACGCCGCACGCTTCCATCGCTTCAAATGCAATATCTACAATCTCCATATACGGTTCGATTTTTTCACGCATGTTGTAGTATTGGTCTTCTATTTCGACCAATATGTCCGCTTTCCGTTCGTCCCTCATGCGTTGCGCTATATCTTCGATCCGTTTCTTTTTGGATTCGAATAAAGTGCGGTCATGATCGCGTATGATATAAGACAAAACGGCCTCTTCCACCGTTCCGTTGAGGGACGTCAGATGATAGAAGCCTTCGTATTTTTCGGTGTTTTCCGGGCGTTGCTCCTCCGGCAGCCGGTTGTGGAAGCGGATCGCCGATTGTAGAGCATTATGCATCTTGTTTTTTGCATATCCCGGATGGATATTGCGCCCTTTGACGGTGATCCTGGCCGACGCCGCATTGAAATTTTCGTATTCCAGTTCGCCGATCGCGCCTCCGTCGATCGTATAGGCCCATTTGCAACCGAATTTCTCTACGTCAAATTTGTTTGCTCCCCGTCCGATCTCTTCGTCCGGTGTAAAAGCGATGCGGATCTTGCCATGTTTTATTTCCGGACGCTCCAAAAGATATTGCATACCCGATACAATGGCAGCTATCCCCGCTTTATCGTCCGCACCCAATAATGTGGTTCCGTCCGTTACGATCAATTCCCGTCCGATATAATCGTTCATTTCGGGAAACATGGAGGGCGACAGGACGATATGTTGTTCTTCGTTGAGCACAATCTCTCCGCCCTGGTAATTTACGATGCGGGGTTTTACATTTTCACCGGACATATCGGGACTTGTATCCAGATGGGCGATGAAGCCGATGACGGGTATGTCCGTTGTATGGGCAATAGCCTCCTCGTCTATGTTTGCAGGGAGAGTGGCCATGATATATCCGTTTTCGTCTAAGGAAACGTCGCTCAGTCCGATCTCCTGTAATTGTTTGGTAAGTTCCTGTGCAAAAACGAGCTGTCCCCTCGTGCTGGGGCTTGTTGTGAAAGACTCGTCGGATTGCGTGTTGAATGTCACATATTTGAGAAAAAAATCGGTAGAATTCATATGGGTACGTATTTTATAATTAATTATTTTGATCCGTCGGTCGCTTTGCTGAGTGCGGACGCTTCAACACATCCGGGAATGTTTACCGTTCCTTCCGGGTATTGCATCGTGACACAATGAAGCGAGCCATGTTGTTTTATCAGCGCACGACAGTCTATGCCGACGATCTCCCTGTCGGGAAATGCTTTTTGCAGGGCCTTTCCGGCAATCTCATCCTTGTCGCTTTTATAAAAAGGAACCAATACGGCTTTGTTTATAATAAGGAAATTAGCATAGGTGGCCGGTAACCGTTCGTTTTCCCATATCATTTCGTCGGCCATCGGCAGGGGAATTAGCCGGTAGGGGTTGCCGTCTGCGGTACGGAATGTTTTCAACTCTTTTTCCATCGCTTTCAGTTCGGTAAAGTGTTCGTCCGCTTCGTCTGTGCATTGCACATACGCGATGGTCTGCTCGTCGCAGAAGCGGGCGAGCGTATCGATATGGCTATCCGTATCATCTCCGGCCAAGTATCCGTTCTTCAGCCAGAGCACCCTGTTTATCCCCAGAAAGTCTTTGAGGTGGTATTCTAACTGTTCTTTGTTCAGATACTCGTTGCGGTTTACCGAAGCAAGACATTCAACTGTAGTCAGGAGCGTACCCTTTCCGTCTGTTTCGAGGCTCCCGCCTTCGAGTACGAAAGGTTGCATATTTACCACCTCGACCTCTTTATGGAAAGTGCCCGTCCGGAAAAGGAATCGTGTGATCAGATTGTCATGATTTGCGGCAAATTTCATGCCCCATCCGTTGAATACGAAATCGCAGACCATCGGTTTGCCGTCCGCAAAGACCGTAATCCCTCCATGATCGCGTGCCCAGGTATCATTTGTCCGTATCTCGCGGAAAATGATCGGCGCATCTTTCGGATCGCCTAACTGCCGGCGGACTTCGGCCTCATTAGCACAGACGATCAGCAAGGTTTCCCTTTTTACAATCTCTCGTGCAATCGCAACGAAGCAGGCGGTTACTTCTTCAAGCATCGGGGCCCAGTCGGTCTGCTTGTGCGGCCACGTGAGTTGAACCGCGCTTTGAGGATACCATTCCGCCGGGAATATTATATTTTCTTCCATATATGTTCGGTTTATACGGAGCAAAAATACAAAAAAAATGTTCTAATCAACAAAACTCCGGGTTTGTCCGGCAAAGATTTCCGGCACAGATGCGCCGGTTCGGCGGATTCTCGTTTGAATATGACCGATACCCTGCATCTGTTGGCAACAAAATTGAACATAACTTCGAATTTATTCAACAAAGATGGAGTAAAATTGATTAGTTGATGTTATCTTTGCCTCCGGTCTAATGTTTAGTTTAATGAAAGAAAAATATTTTAAATATTCGCTTATTGCGCTGATTATCTTTTTGGGATGGTTGGTCATAAACGGTTTGTGGTCGTTTGTAAATGGATTGCTGGGAGCGTTCACCTTGTATGTTCTTGTGCGCGGTCAGATGATTTATCTGACGGAAAAACGAAAGATGAAGCATGTAATGGCTGCGATCCTGATTTTGTTGGAAGTTTTTGCTTGCGTCGTAGTGCCTATTTATTTTTTAGTGTGGCTTCTGATCGGGAGAATACAGGAAATAAATGTGGATATTTCGGAGTTGGTGGCTACTGTGCAACATCTTATCGCGCTTGTAGAGGAAAAGACAGGATATGATGTGTTGAGCATCAGTAATATCGAAACGGCTACAACTTATATTACAAAAACGCTTCAGTTTATCATCGGCCAGATCAGCAGCCTTGTGATCACCACCGTAGTGATGGTTTTTTTATTGTATTTTATGCTGATAAGCCGTCAGGCGATGGAAAATTATGTGTACGGTTTATTGCCGTTTGATGGGCAAAACCGCCGGATAGTGATGGCTGAAATCCGCCAGATGGTTCGTTCCAATGCTATCGGCATCCCGTTACTCGCCATCATACAAGGTGCGATTGCCATCGTCGGTTATTGGGTGACAGGCGTGCCCAGCCCGTTCCTGTTTGGCGTCGTGACGGCTTTTGCTACGATTGTCCCCATTTTGGGCACCGGGATCGTCTGGGTTCCACTTGTCGTCTACCTGGCCCTGACGGGCAACTGGGTGGCGGCGATCGGCTTAGCTGCCTATTGCGTTATCATATTGATTAACGTGGACAATGTCATTCGCTTTATCTTACAGAAAAAACTGGCGGATACACATCCCCTGATTACGGTTTTCGGAGTGATACTCGGTCTCCAGCTTTTCGGCTTCTGGGGAGTTATTTTCGGCCCGTTGCTGATATCCATGTTCTTTTTACTGGCGGGTATCTTTAAGAAAGAGTATCTGGACACCCATAAGGAGGAGGACAACTCATGAATGAAATCATGCAGTATGTATCGTCTGTTACTTTTGTAAAAGTAATCGAGTTTGTCGGTACGATCGCTTTTGCCATAAGCGGTGTGCGACTGGCCGCCGCAAAAGAATTTGACTGGTTCGGCGCCCTCGTTGTAGGCTTTGTTACGGCGATCGGAGGAGGTACGGTAAGGGATTTATTACTTGACGTGACGCCTTTCTGGATGTTGAATCCCGTCTATCTGGTCTGTTCGATGATCGGCCTGGTCGTTGTGATTATTTTCAGTAAGCAATTGGTGCGGCTTGACACGCCTTTTTTTATATTTGATACGATCGGCCTTGCGCTGTTTGTAGTGGTAGGTATCGAAAA
>JAIRSF010000205.1 GCA_031255595.1 Tannerella sp. | reverse complement strand
TCTTCATGTTCGTGAAATAAACTATAAAGATACTGATAATCAGCAACCTATCCAAATTTTTAACCAACTTATTTTGCTCTTTTTCAATCATTTAATTACTTTTATAACGAACCATTGATATAAAAACAAGCCTGTTATTCTTGAATCATTACTCGGAATAAATAGTAGCCGGTCGGAAAAAGCAATAGGGTCAGGCGTTGCTTCCGATAACGAAGCGGTGGCTGATTGGGTTGACGGTTTGAAAATAGATTCGGTCGCGGAAAAATTCGTGAATACCGCCTGGACTCCTGTATATGGGGAACGAAACAGGTATGTTGATATGTACAAGGGGTATGTTGTCAGTATACGGAAAAACAGTAACCCGAATAGGCGTTTGCAAATTATTGTGCGCGCTTATAACGAAGGGATTGCATTTCAGTACAAATTTGTTGGGAATGACTACCTGCATATAACGCATGAGTTTACGCAGTATACGGTGCCCGAAGGAACACTTGCCTATTTTACACCGCGAGCGCAGGCTAAATATGAATTGTTACCGCTAAGGAATTGGGCGGGTGAGTCGGAACGACCCCTGTTATTGCGTATTCCTGCCACAGTTGGTGAAGACCGGCCGTATTCGGGCACGGGTCGGAATGCGCCTGCGGCGGGCGTTTCGGTGGGGCGTTCGGATGTAAAGGCAGACCGCGACGGCCGGGTTTTGCATGGCGCTGATGACGCCAATAATCCGAAAGAGGTCTTTTATGCCCTTCTTACTGAAGCCGGAATGGTAGACTATGCGCGGACAAAGTTTGTACTTGATAAGGATAAGCCGAACACCGTCACCGGTTCGATGTACGGGGCAGTTGATGATATCGCCCCGTATTCAACGCCATGGCGCGTGATCATGGCCGCAGAAAAAGCAGGAGAGTTTATCGAGAATAACTTTTTACTTTTGAACCTGAACGAGCCATGTAAAATAGAAGATCCCGGATGGATTCGTCCCGGGAAAATTATGCGCGAGGTTACTCTCACGACCCAAGGCGGGAAGAGCCTTGTTGATTTTGCAGTGAAGCGAAACTTGCAATACATCCATTTCGACGCAGGCTGGTACGGCCCTGAAGGAAGCAAGCTTTCCGATGCCACAACGGTAACTCTTGACCCGGCAAGAAATAAAATCCCCGACGCGCTTGACCTGCCGGAGGTGCTGCATTATGCGAAAAAGCATGGTATAGGAGTCTTTCTTTATGTCAATCAACGTGCATTAAACCAGCAATTAGATACGATCTTGCCGCTTTATAAGAGTTGGGGTATAAGCGGAGTGAAATTCGGGTTTGTGCAGGTGGGTTCGCATTATTGGACTAAATGGCTACACGATGCTGTCGGGAAATGTGCGGAAAACGGATTACTTGTCGACATACATGATGAGTACCGCCCAACAGGTTTCAGCCGCACGTATCCAAACCTGTTAACTCAGGAAGGTATATACGGAAATGAAGAATTTCCGGATGCTACCAATAATGTAACATTGCCGTTCACACGCTTCACGCAGGGCGCGGGCGATTACACAATCTGCTATTACCGCCGTAAGTGGGATGAGGGCACACAACCGGACAAATCTCATGGGCTTGTAAACGTGCGTTCGTTGAAAACGACTCCTGTTCACCAGCTTGCAATAGCAGTAGTTTTCTACAGTCCGCTACAATTTCTTTACTGGTACGACAAGCCGTCGGAGAGCTGTGATGAACCCGAATTGGAATTCTTCGACCGCGTTCCGACAGTCTGGGATGATACGAAAGTTTTGCAGGGTGAAGTGGGTGAATACATTTCTGTCGCCCGGCGTAAAGGCGAAGAATGGTTTGTAGGAACAATGACGAACAATGACGCAAGAAAACTTAAAATACCGCTTGACTTTTTACCTGAAGGCCGGAAATATGTTGCAAAAATATTTTTCGACAACGGAAATAAAAATACACGTACCAAGGTAGGGATAAAGACTGTTTCCGTTACAAATAAGTCGGTGATTGATTGCGTTTTGTTACCTTCAGGAGGTCAGGCGATCCTGATTGAGCCGGCTGATGGAGCATGATTTTCATGCCGCATATCAGTGGCATGTATTGATACCGGTTTCATACAAGTTCTTTACCCGGCTGTATTTCCATCTGAACGGTGCGTTTGCTGATCCATTTATATATGCCCTCAAATTCATAAAGGGCGCCGGAACAGGCACCTATTAAGCCTTCCAGTGTCCACCGTACGATTTACCGGCATAAGCTATTTTTTTTCAAAAATGCGAAAAATAATTTTGATTACGCAAAAACGCTGCGCAATCGTATTAAAATCTTTGCAAACAAAACAAGTGCCGTTAGAAAAAAGTTACTTCGTTTTAGAAACCAGGTCACAAGTTCAAGCCCCGTCATTTCTCTGCAAAGGGGGATGTAGCTCAGTAGGTAAGAGCGGGTGTGTTTACAGCTCTTTTTTCGCCTGTTGCCTTGTTTTTTATCTTTTTTTTTAATCAATACGTTCGGTAATGTGCGCTATTGATGTTGGGGGCGAAGCAGGTCATTTACCGTTTTTACCGGATTGAAGCTCTCGATCGGGACTTCTACAAATACGGTGTTCCAGTCGCTCATCGCTCCGTTCCACAGGCCGGGCA
>JAIRSF010000189.1 GCA_031255595.1 Tannerella sp. | reverse complement strand
CATTTTTTTATACGATGATTACGGCACAAAGTTACAAAAAAGACATTTACAGACAAATTAAACATGAAACAAGATGAAGAAAAAAGACATTTCCCAGACACGTGCGGTTGAGGCTACAGTTTCCCGCAACGATGAAAACCCGACCCCGGCAAGCGCCGGGACACTCCACAGGCCGATCCGTCGACCGTCGGCATGGCTCCGTACGATACGGTTGATCATCCTATTCGCCCTCGCCGCGCTGTGCTACCAGGCGGCGCAGGCGCAGATATTTTCAATTTCGCCAACGACGGCGACAGTCGCTAAAGGAGGAACGCAGCAGTTCACCGCCCGTAACAGGACGATGCCCACCGGTGGTAGTTCCAGCGATGTAACGGCCAACGTCACTTGGACGGCCTCAGTCGATGCTTCGTGGCTAACGGTCGCACCCGCTTCCGGCTCGAACAACGGCACCGTTACCGTCACAGCCACAGCCAACACGTCGTCGTCGCAGCGCACGGCAACCGTGAGTATCACAGGCAGTAGCCTCACGCGGACGGTCAGCGTCACGCAGGCGGCAGGCTCGACCCAGCAGCCAAGCGGAAACAACGCGTTGCGGTCGCTATTGATAGAAGGCGTTGTACTCTCGCCCGCGTTCAGCCCGTCGATAACGAACTATACGGCATCCATACCAAACGCCGTCACCTCGCTCAACGTCATCGCCCAAGCCGAAGACGGCGGAGCCACGGTCAATATATCGAACGCCGACAACCTGCGAGTAGGCGACAACACGATCCGCATCATCGTCACAGCCGCCAACGGCTCAACGCGTACCTATACCGTCGTCGTAACGCGCGAAACCGCTACGGCCGTCGAGGCTGTCGCCATGTTGCCCCGCGTATGGACTTTCGGAAGCTCACTGTACATCTCCGTGCCACAGCCCACGACACTACAGGTCTATACCCTCACCGGTATCCTGACCGTCGACCGTCCCGTCCCGGAAGGGCAGACCGCCGTCCGCCTGTCGCAAGGAATCTACATCGTCCGCCTCGGCAACCGTATGACAACCAAAGTAATGGTAAAATAGTTTTTCGGTTTGAAATACAAAGGTGCGTCCTTCGCCGACATGGTCACCGGCGAAGGATGCGCCATAAACAGACCGTACACACTGCTCGTTTTTGTGTTACGCCGTTTTTAGTGCTTTAGAAAGGAACAGCCTAATGCCAATTCGGGAGTGAAAAACCTATTATGGCCACGATAAGGCCCCAAAAAGCAATGACTAATATGATACTTATTAAATAAAGGATTAGGGAGGCTTTCGCCCAATTGGCTTTGCTTTCGGATGTGCCGCCGCCAAATGCCCATACGAATAGCATGATTAAATTGATGAGGGGTATGATCATTATGATGAATGTAATGATCCAGTCACCAATGGATACAACCGATTGATTTTTTAAAGCGTTGTAGTTTGGCGGATAGTTCTGATACTGGTTTTGCGGTTGACCCTGGTAGGGGTCTGCTGCCTGATTCTGATTTTCCATTGTTGTAGTTTTTTATTTAAGACCTCTGTTTTTAAGTAATGGTTCTATGCCGGGCGCTTTTCCCCGGAAGTTTTTGTACATGTCCATGGCGTCGTCGATGCTTCCGGGTACGAGGATGAAATCGCGAAATTTTTCAGCCGTTTTTTTGTCGAATATATTTCCGGTTTCTTTAAATGCTTCGAAGGCGTCGGCGTCCAATACTTCCGACCACATGTAGCTGTAGTATCCGGCTGTGTAGCCGCCGCCCATCGTGTGGTTGAAATAGGTCGTACGGTAACGCGGAGGGATCTGGCTCAGGGCGCCCCGGCGATTCATGGATTCCGATTCGAATTTCAGGATGTCGAAAGAGGAGGGTGATTCTTTCAGTACATGATAGTCCATGTCTAAGAATGAGGCTTGCAGGTATTCGGCGGTAGCGAATCCTTGTCCGTACTTGCTGCTGTTCTCAATTTTTTTCACTAAGCTTTCCGGTATGATTTCTCCCGTCTGATAATGTTTGGCGTATACTTTCAGTACTTCCGGCTCCAACACCCAATGTTCCATAACTTGCGACGGCAGTTCGACAAAGTCGCGCGGCACACCGGATACTCCATGGTAACGGACGTCTTTGAAAAGGTTATGGAGGGCATGACCGAACTCATGAAACATGGTTTCGGCTTCATCGATGCTTAATAATGCGGGTTGACCGGCCGAAGGCTTTGTGAAATTGCATACAATGGTTACGACCGGCCCTATGCGTTTCCCGTCCTGATAGGTCTGGGAACGGTATGCGCCGCACCATGCGCCTCCGCGTTTGCTCGGACGGGGGAAGAAGTCCATATACAGTACACCGCGGTGTGTTCCGTCCGCGTCGTTACATTCAAAAGCCACAGCATCTTCGTGCGGTTTCGGAATGTCTTTTATCTCTGTGAAAGTGATGTTATAGAGTTTGTTTACTACGTAAAAGAGGCCTTCCAATACGTTTTCGAGTTTGAAGTACGGGCGCACTTCGTTTTCGTCGATATCGTATTTTTCTTTTTTTACTTTTTCATTGTAATATCGCCAGTCCCATCCTTTCAGTTCCCCTTCGATGCCTTCTTTTTTCATCATGGCCTGCAAATCGGCCGCTTCTTCTTTCGCTTTGGCCAGTGCGGGAGCCCATACGTTGTCCAGCAGTTCATATACGTTTTTTTCGTTTTTGGCCATGCGCTCTTCCAATACAAATGCCGCATAGTCTTCGTATCCCATTAATTTCGCTTTTTCCAGACGAAAGTTTACTAATTGTTTTACGACCTCTTTGTTGTCCGCATCATTGTTATTATTACCGCGTTCGATATAACCGTTGAATATTTTTTCGCGTAGTTCCCGTTTGTCGGAAAATTGCAAAAACGGCATGACGCTCGGATTATGGAGCGTGAAAATCCATTGACCTTCCTTACCGGCTGCTTTCGCTTCGTCGGCCGCTACATTGACCAGGCTCTGGGGCAAACCGGAAAGGTCTTCTTTCCGGTCTATGATCAGTTGGAAATCGTTTGTTTCTTTCAGCATATTCCGGCCGAAAGTGAGCTGCAAAAGCGAGATCTGAGTGTTTAGCTCACGCAGGCGGCGCTGTTTTTCTTCCGGAAGATTGGCTCCACTCCTTATAAAACCTTTGTAGGTTTCTTCCAACAGTTTCTTTTGTTCTTTATTGATATTCATATTGTTCTGATGCTCGTATACGTATTTTACTTTGTTGAAAAGCTCCCGGTTCAGGTTGATATCGTCGTAGTGTTTGGACATCAGGGGCGACATTTCCCGGTTCAGGTTCTGCATTTCGTCTGTTGTATTGGCGCTGTTCTGACCGGAAAAGACAATTCTCACGTTACGAAGCAGTTCTCCGCACCGGTCTAATGCGGCAATGGTGTTTTCAAAATCCGGCGTGGCCTGATTCCGAACGATCGCCTCAATTTCCTTTTTATGTTCCTCCATACCCCTGATAAAGGCCGGTTTGTAGTGTTCGATCCGAATCTTATCGAAAGGCGGCACCTTAAAAGGTGTTGTATAAGCTGTAAAAAATGGATTGTTATCATTCATCTCCGTTTTCGTTTTGTTTACTTTGGCATGTGCGCCCATTGCAATTATGGCAGATAGTCCGATTGTTAAAAATATTTTCATAGTTTCCGATTTTATTTTGTTTTGCAAATATAACCAAAACTAAATGATTTTTCCTAATCTTTATTGAACAAATTCGGAATTTTGTTTTGTTTTGCAAAAATAACCGAAGCCCAATGATTTTCACCCTGTCCGGACAGGCTCGCACCTGTTGGAAAACAGGCCGGTCAGGATCCGGGATTTTCATTTAGCATTTCTGTCAGGCATTTGCATGCGGTTTGTACATTCGGAATGTTTTTAATGATCAGGCTTCGTTTTCCCGCCTGGTCGCGCAGGTTGCAGCTTTTGGGATGTTTCTGAATATAGGATAGTAGCCTGCCGAATGCATGGCTTTGGTAGTAGGGGCTGTTATTATCTTTGACAAGGTGAAGGTTTATCATGCCTCTTTTCAGCATGATCTTTTCAAATCCCAGTTGCTTGCCGAGGCGGCGTAACTGTACGACCTGTATCAGCTCTTGTCCCTGTTCCGGTATGGCGCCGAAGCGATCCTTTAGCCGGACAATGAAACCTTCCAGTTTGTCGTCGTCTTCGATGGAATTTAGTTCGCGGTAGATATTCACGCGTTCGGAATCGTTGGGTATATAAGTCGGCGGGAATAACAGTTCGAGATCGCTTTCGATGAATGTTTCCCGGACAAATCCCCGTTCCCGGCCGGGATGGCGGGTTTCTGACTCGGAGGAGGCATACAGGTCGGCAAACTCGTCCGTTTTTAACTCATCCACTGCTTCTTCCAGAATCTTCTGGTAGGTTTCATAGCCGAGATCGGCGATAAATCCGCTCTGTTCGGCTCCCAGCAGATTGCCTGCGCCGCGGATATCCAGATCCTGCATGGCGATATACATACCGCTGCCCAGCTCTGCGAAATTTTCAATGGCCTGCAAACGGCGCCTCGATTCGGGCGTGATGGTAGAGAGTGGGGGAGAAAGCAGGTAACAGAATGCCTTCCGGTTGCTCCGGCCCACCCGTCCGCGTAGTTGGTGGAGTTCCGAAAGTCCGAACTGGTGTGCATTATTGATGATGATCGTATTGGCATTCGGCACGTCGATCCCGTTTTCGATGATGGTGGTAGATATCAATACATCATATTCGTAGTTGACAAAATCGAGAATGATTTTTTCTAATTTTCCGGATTCCATCTGTCCATGGCCGATCGCAATACGGGCATCCGGTATCTCGCGGCGAATGAGTGTTTCTATTTCGTAGATGTTTTGTATCCGGTTATTTATAAAAAAGACCTGTCCGTTGCGGCTCATCTCAAATTCGATCGCTTCGCGTATGATATCGGCATTAAACCGTTCTATTTCCGTCCGGATCGGATACCTGTTCGGAGGCGGGGTATGGATATTGCTCAGGTCGCGTGCGCCCATCAGGGAGAATTGAAGTGTGCGCGGTATGGGTGTCGCCGTCATGGTCAACGTATCCACATTTGTTTTCATCCGGCGGAGTTTTTCTTTCACCGATACCCCAAACTTTTGTTCCTCGTCAATAATCAGTAACCCCAGATCCTTAAATGCCACATCTTTACCGACCAACCGGTGCGTGCCGATCAGGATATCGATTTTTCCGTTCTTCAGGTCTTCCAGAATCTTCTTGACATCTCCGCTGCTACGCGCCCGGCTGATATAGTCGATCGTACAGGGAAAATCCTTCAACCTTTCCCTGAACGTCCGGTAATGCTGAAATGCCAGGACGGTAGTCGGGACGAGCACAGCAACCTGTTTACTGTCCGCTACCGCTTTGAACGCAGCGCGAATAGATACTTCGGTTTTTCCGAATCCGACGTCGCCGCATACCAACCGATCCATCGGGCGTTCGTTTTCCATATCCGCCTTGACGTCGTTCGTAGCTTTTAGCTGGTCGGGTGTATCTTCGTACATAAAACCGGCCTCCAACTCGTCCTGCATAAAACTGTCGTGGCTGAAAGCGAACCCCCGCTCGTTTTTTCTCTGTGCGTAGAGTTTGATGAGATCGCGAGCGATATCTTTTACCTTTTTTTTCGTGCGATCCTTCATCTTTTCCCACGCACCGGTGCCCAGCTTGTTCAGTGCCGGCGGCTCACCGTCTTTTCCTTTATATTTCGAGAGTTTGTGCAGTGAATGGATACTGACGAAAATGATATCGTTGTTTTTATAGATTAATTTGACCGCCTCCTGAAGCTTCCCGTTTACATCTGTGCGCACAAGTCCTCCGAATTGTCCGATACCATGGTCGATATGAACAATGTAATCGCCTGTCGTAAACTGGTTCAATTCTTTTAGCGACAGCGTAATTTTTCCGCTTCTCGCCTTGTCGCTTTTCAGGTTGTACTTATGAAAACGGCCAAAGATTTGATGATCGGTGAAAAAGCATAATTTGAGCGTATGATCCGTAAACCCTTCATGCAGCGTATGATTGACGGCGGTGAAAGAGATAAGGTCGCCCCGGTCGTTGAAGATATCGCGAATGCGTTCGGCCTGTTTATGGCTGTCGGTCAGCAGGAAAATGGAATAAAGATCCGCCAGGTAATGTTTAAAAGATTCGCTTACCAGCTCAAAGTTTTTCCGGTACGACGGTTGCGGGGACGTGTCAAATTGTATGACCGCATCCGTTTTGTTTTTGGGGGCATGGAAATGGATTTGCTTCAGGCGGGCGACGGATTTCGCGAAAGTATCTGCCGTAATCAGTTTTTTTCTCATAGCATCCGCATCGGCAAACCCTTCTTTGTCGCGATTAACAGGTGTTTCGTTCCACAAGCCCCTGATACGCTCTTTACACCATGCCATATCCCGGGACATCAGGCAGGTGTTTTCGGGCAGCAGGTCAAACAGCGAAGCATCCGAATCGGCATGTTTGCTTATTTCCGGTATGATAAGGATCTCATCCAGGCGGTCTTTGGAGAGCTGTGTTTCCACATCGAAACGCCGTAAGGTTTCCACCTCATTACCGAAGAAGTCAATGCGGAAAGGATACTCATCGGAAAATGAAAAGACGTCCACAATGCTCCCGCGCATGGCATACTGTCCGGGTTCGTAGACATAGTCTGTCTGTTCGAAGCCGTAATCGTCGAGCACATCGGAAACAAACATCGGGTCGATCTTTTCGCCAACGTGGATTGTGAGCGTATGTTCCTTCAACACCGTTCTGGACAAAACCTTTTCGGCGATAGCATCCGGGTGCGTGACGATCACGCATGAAGGCGGCGTTTCCTGCAACAGGCCAAGCGTTTCCGTTCGTAATATTTCATGAGCCGGATCTGTGTGGCCGTATTTTATATGCCTGCGGTAAGCGGACGGAAAAAAATAAACATTTTTCCCATTCATCAGTTGCATCAGGTCGTTGTAGAAATATCCGGCGTCTTCCGAATCGTTTTGAATACATAAAAAAACACCTCCTTTCTTTTCGAAAACAGAGGCGGTCACCACAGCTTCGCTTGAACCGTTCAGCCCGGATAAAAGAATGTTCGACGTATTATGTCCCTCCAACAACGCGATTGCTGCGTTCACATGCGGGTGATTCGCATAGAGAGATTTTATCTCCTGAATATCCACCGGTTCTCTATTTATTTTTCTTTTCTGAGTAAGTCATCAAAATATTCGATTGTTTTTTTCAATCCGTCTTCCAGCTTTACGGATGGCTTCCAGCCGTCCAGTTTTTCGAATGCTAAGGATATATCCGGTTGACGTTGCTTCGGGTCGTCCTGCGGTAACGGTTCGAAAACGAGCTTGGAACGGGAACCCGTCAGGCGTATCACCTCATGCGCCAGTTCGAGCATGGAAAATTCTCCGGGATTACCGATATTAACCGGTCCGGTAAAATCATCCCCTGTGTTCATCATTCGGATCATTCCTTCTACCAGGTCGTCGATATATTGAAAACTGCGTGTTTGTGTTCCGTTTCCATAGATTGTGATGTCTTTTCCCATCAATGCCTGAACGATAAAGTTGGACACCACGCGTCCGTCGTGCTTGTCCATCCGCGGCCCGTAGGTATTAAAGATGCGGATGATCTTGATCCGGATATGGTGTTGGCGGTGATAATCCATACAAAGCGTTTCGGCGGCGCGTTTCCCTTCGTCGTAACAGGAGCGGATCCCTATCGGGTTGACGTTGCCCCAGTAGGATTCCACCTGTGGGTGAATCGTCGGATCGCCGTACACTTCGCTGGTCGACGCATGCAGAATTTTTGCATTTACACGTTTTGCCAGTCCGAGCATATTCAATGCGCCGTATATGGATGTTTTAAGGGTTTTAATCGGATTATACTGGTAATATACCGGCGATGCGGGGCATGCAAGGTTATAAACCTTGTCTACTTCCGCATAATAAGGAGTCGTTACATCGTGCCGCACCAACTCAAACCGGTCGTTACCCAATAAATGGCGCACATTGTCTTTGCGTCCTGTGAAGTAATTATCTATACATATTACATCACAACCTTCTTTAATGAGCCTTTCGCATAAGTGCGAACCAATAAAACCGGCTCCCCCGGTCACTAATACTCTTTCCATATCATTTTTCCTGAAAAACATCGCAAAAATAGTTCTTATTTTTCTAATTATTGAATAATTCTATTCAAATATTGAATAATTCTATTTATGAATATCGATTATCTTATGTACCTTTGCGCGGTGTAATAAATTAGTTCTAAAATGAGATAGGGTTTTGTATAGTAAGATTATTAAAAGTAAAAAACGTAGATTATGAAAAAGAGATTGTTTATATGCGGAATATCCGCATTAGTGATTGGAATGGTTTCTTGTAAATCACAAAAAAAAGAAACAAAGGATACGGAAACGGAAATAATGGTAGCCGCGGTTGATGATTCTCAGCGGATGCCGGATGATTGGACAGGCGCTTATTCGGGAATTTTGCCCTGTGCGGACTGTAGCGGAATATATACCCGCCTTGAATTATCGGGAGATGATACATATACGCTTAAACAAGCCTACTTAGGTAAGGGAGAGGACAATAGTTTTGATAGCTCCGGCAAATTCGAATGGAATGAAGACGGAAATATGATTACTTTAGGCGAAGGTGACGATAAGACTAATTACCTTGTCGGTGAAAATTCTCTGACCATGCTGGATAGGGAAGGCAATAAAATAACCGGCGAATTGGCCGATTATTACATATTAGCCAAAGTCGACAAAAATCTTGTTGAAAAATACTGGAAACCGACCGAACTTCTCGGAGAACCGGTTTCTTCGCCGAAAGGAGGGAAAGAAGCCTATATGATTCTTAAAGAGGAAGGGAACGGTGTGAATGGGAATGCCGGATGTAACTCCTTTAACGGCACCTATACATTGAAACCCGACAACCGGATCTGCTTTTCAAAAATGGCGTCTACTCAGATGATGTGTATGAATATGGAAACCGAAACGAGAATGCACCAGGTATTTGAAAAGACGGATCATTATACGGTAGAAGCCGATACGTTAGTTCTCAGCAATGCCGAGATGACTCCGTTGGCGCGATTCGTAGTTGTCCACATGTAATTACTTGCCGGAGTTTGTAAAACGAAAAGGTTATGCCGCATGGGCATAGCCTTTTTTCGTTTATAAAAACCTTGTTAAGGGTACTTTTTCAAAACTCCCGCCTCACCGAGAGCGAGGGCAGGAAGGGGACAAGGATAAACGCCTTATAACGGTCGCCGTCGCGATAGATGTTATAAGGATTATTCCGGGCGGTGACGTTCAGGATAGAAAACTGCCAGATTAACGACCCATGCTTCCGTTTCTTTTCGCTCGTGAAGTTGATGTCTGTGCGGAAGAAGTCGCGGATGCGGATGTTCGGTTCGCTGCCGACATAATCTATCTCGTCGCGGAACCAGGTGTAGCCTCCCGGTTCGACGGGGACGTCGGTTTCGGGTTCGACGCCGGGATAACGAATGAGGGCAACGGTATAGGGAAACCCCGTCCGGTACTGCATGTTGACGGACAGTGTGTTTTTAGTCTTTTCCGTACGGTATACTTCGTATCCGGCGGAGAACTCCACTTCGTGCGGGGCGTCGTACTTGAACGGGACGGTCTTGCCGTCGAACGTTCGGTCGGTTTTCGAGAGTGTGTACGACAGCATCGTGTGAAGGCGCTTCGGATTGTACTGCGCGAAAAGTTCCAAGCCGCCCGAACGGCCTGTGCCGGTACGGTAGCCGCTGTGGTTGTACATATAGCTTTCCATGTTTTGGATATGGACGATGTTACGCATCTGCTTGAAATAAACTTCGGCAGAGAGCGTCAGGTTCGGGATCGGATAATTTTTCCAGCCTGCCGAAATCTGGTCGGACACCGGTAGCCGGTCTTCGCGGAAAGGCAGCCAATAGCTGGAACTCTCGGCGTACACCATTTCGTTGATCGAATGTACGGGTTGTGTCATCCGGTCGTAGGCCAGCATCAGGCGGTGGTTGCCACCGGCTTGCAGGGCTATTTTCAGGCGCGGCTCAAGGGCCGGTTTACTTTGATCTTTCGTGCGGTAGTTCGACAGCCGTATGCCGGGTGTGAACGTCCACCGGCCGTATTGCCATTCGTCGTAGGCAAAGACGGAAGCGGTCAGGAGATGCAGCGGCCGGTAATTGTCGATTTTCAGGTCATTGCCGTTCGACGCTTCGCGGATCAGCAGTTCGGGACGGTAATGTTGGAAGGAAACGTCAAAGCCTGCAAAAACCGTATTGGCATTGCCCGTCTTCTGTTCAAAAGACGTCCGCCAGCCCATTTCCTGCATACGCATCGCTTTCCGCTGGGATAAGCGGTAGCCGCCGGACTTGATTTTGTAGGAATCGTAGTTGTCTAATTGCGAATAATAGAGGCTGCTCGACAGGAAAGCATTGCGGCGGATATCCGATGTAAGGCGCAGCGAAGCGGTTGTGTTTTTCCAACCGCGTCCGAAATGGTCGTATGCCGTAGTGCGTTTGCTGTCCTCACGATCCATATCCGTTTCATTCTCGACGCCCAGCATGTCATTGCCGGTATAGACGCCGGCCGACAGGCGTGTGCGGTCGTTCAGGTTCCATGTCAGTTTGCCGTTGACGTCCCAGAACGACAGCAGGACGGCGCTATAATCGCCGCCATCGGCGGTCATTAGCCTCATCACACCTTTCATCAGCAGGTCGGTAAACGAACGGCGTGCGGTAAACAGGTAACTCGCCTTGTCTTTGACGATCGGCCCTTCGGCAGAGAGCGACGAGGCCAGCAGTCCCAGGCTTACGCTACCATGATGCGACCGCATGTTGCCGTCTTTCAGCGCAATAGCGGCGACGCCCGACATGCGGTTGCCGTAGACGGTCGGGATACCTCCCTTGTAAATGTCGGCCGAGAGCAGGGCGTCGGGATTGAAGATGGAGAAAAAGCCAAACGTGTGATTCTGGTTATATACCGGCGCATCGTCCATCAGGAACAGTGTCTGGTCGTATGTCCCGCCGCGAACGACGATGTTCGACGAGCCTTCCATACCGCCCGATATGCCGGGAAGCGCCTGAATGGATTTGATCACATCGCGTTCCCCGAGGAACAGGGGCGAGAGGTAAAGTTGTGACAGGTTGATACGGGTGTTGCCCAGTCCGCTGCTGCCGATGTGCTGTTGAGGCGCCGTCACAGTTACCTCCTCCAACTCGACGCCCGTCCGGAGCCGGATCGTCAGCAGGGTGTCGCCCGCTATCCATACATCCTCCTCGTATGGCGTACATCCCGTACAGGAAACGTATACATCCTGCCGTCCCTTTTCTACACGAAGGTTGAAATAGCCGTAACTGTTTGTAAGCGTTGTTTCCTTTCCGATGCGGACATACGTGTCCGACAGCCGCTCGGACGTTTCGCTGTCAAAAACATAGCCCGATACGTGGTAACGGGGTGGCGTCATGCCTGCGCCTTTTCCGGCGGTTTGCCCGGCAGCCTGCCTAACGGCCTGCGGCGAACAAAGAAATAAAAATAATAAGATAAGAAGATTTTTCATACGCAAGTAGTTCGTATTGTAAGAATTTTCCGTCGGCGAAGACCGCAAACGAAAATCTCAATCATTATGATTATACATTAATATAATATCTGTCGTGAAAAGTGCAACTTTCCGTTAAATCATTATTCATTATCAATTGTCATCTCGTTTATCCCCGCGAAAATTCCCAGTCCGCCGTTGATGTTTGAATAAATCCGGACAGGCTGGTAAAACATGCCGTTTATCTCGGCTGCTCCGTCGGACATTAACGAGTGATAGATACTTTGTTCGTAGGCGGTGCGCGCATAGCGGTCGTAATCCGGGCCGGCTGTGATGATGCGGATTTTCCGTCCCGCCTCCGCAAAAGCAAGCGTATCGAGTTGCGGGATATTCTCCGCCCTCACACGCATAAAACACTCAAAGTACAGGCTGCCTACCTCTTCGTGCAAAAGAGGCATCCCTCCGATCCTGTTCAGGGCATCAATAAAGAAATTGCGCGAATACAGGTCGGATACTTCGACCCAAATGGAATCGAGTACGACGACTTCCCCTTTTTCCGCATCCCATTCCATAACGGCCCGTTGGTCGTAGCTGGAAATATAGAGTGCCGCCTGGTGTTCGCCTCCGAAGCCGTCGAAGTTGTACAGGTAGCCGATCGCCGTTTCGCCCCAGCTACCGCCGGTTGCTTTCCGGACGTGAGCGCTGCATGTGACGGCTTCCGGAATGAAGGTTTCAGCCCATACCGCCTCGTAGCCCCCCTTACGGGCTTCAATCCGGTAACGGATATTCGCTGTGGGGTAATAGTCAAGTAGCAGTACCGTATCGGGGCAGGTGTTTTCGTAGATGACGTCGCCGTTCCCGGTCAGCCGGACATGGACATCCGTCGCAACGTTGCATTCATAGCTTCCGTCGTCCTGCCGGTCGACGGTATGAAAACGCACCTTCAGCGGTTGCGACGGGTTAAGTATGGCGTTCACAACCAACCGGTTCTTTTCTGTTATTGCCGACGTGTCGACCTCGTAGTTTACTACACACGATACCCATGCGCACCCACTCAAAACGAGCGCCGAAGCGATCGCACAAAAATGTTTCTTCATATTTTTACACAATTATCCGACCTGCCTGACTGAAAAACAGCGGCAAGTATTTCAATAGTCTTTGCTTATACCGAATCAACGTTTATCGTCTGTAGCTTCGGATTTTTCTCCGTCTTTAAGCGCTTTTGCTTTCATGTCGATCTTTTCGAAAGCGGCGACCAGCTTTTTCTCATCCGTTTTGTCCGTACGGTAAGTGACCTTGGCGGTATGCGTGGATAAGTCGCAGGTCAAATCGGTCACGCCTTTTTCAAACGCGATGTTCTTTTCGATCTTTTTGATGCAGTTTTCACAATTCATGTTCTCAACCAGAAACGTTACCGTTTCCTTTTTGCTCTTTTTCTTTGTTTCCTGTGCGGAGGCCGACGACAGGCCGATGACCACACTCAGCATAATAAATAGAATCTGTTTCATAAGGATGTAATTTAAAAGATTTATCGTTGTATTTAATTACGGCTTATGTTCAAACGTAAGCCGGCGTAGATTTTTCGTCCATGTACGGGCCCCCATACCATTGAGCCGTCGAAGTTATCTCCTCGCGGGTTTGTCGCATCAATGATCGGGTGATCCTGTGTAAAATCGAAAAGGTTTTCCGCTCCGACGTAGACAGACCACCGGCGGAAAAACTTTGTTATTTGTGCGTTCCATACCTGATAAGGCCCGAAACCGGTATCCCACATCGGGTTTTCTGTGTCGGGAAGCGGCATGCGTCCGCCTCCGTTGAACTGTCCGGTCAGGTCAAACTGCCATTTTTTCAGCGGCGTCTGGTAAGATCCGGTCAATAGTCCCTTGTAATCACTGACCAAAGGTTTTTTTAACCGTCGCAGACCCCCTTTCGCGTCCCGGTAGTCGGTTTTGGCATCCGTATTCCGGTAAGCGCCCGTCAGGGTAAACCCGCGCAAGAACGGGAACTGATACGTCGCTTCAACCTGAAAACTGTTTGCATACGATTTCCCGTCGAGGTTGTAGAAACTGACCTCGTGCGGATTGAGATCCATGTCTACGACAATTTGTTTGTTGAAACGGGTGTAATACCATTCGGTGTGGATGGTCAGGTCTTTGCCGCCAAGAGGGATATAAAAAGAAAAGTTAAGGCCGGTGTTCCAGGCCTCTTCCTGATCCGGATCGTCCGTAATCCGTATTTTACGGCTGCTGGACAGCAAAAAGTTGTTTTCGGCCAGCACATTGGCCGTCCGGAATCCTTTTCCCGCAGAAGCGCGTATGTGAAACCAGTCGAACGGATTATATTTCAAATGGACGCGCGGGGTGACAAAAAAATCGTAGATGGAGCTATGATCCGCACGTATACCGGCCAGCATGATAAACCGGTCATTCAGGTTATACGTGTATTGCACATAGGCTCCGGGGGTCACTTCGTTGCGGTCGTAAACCTGCTTTTCACCGTTTTGCGTCAGGTTTTCATCGAATCCGTCATAATTCAGGCTCAGGCCGGCGCTCAGGCTGTGCATCGGCGTAAAAGATTTTTCGTACATCAGGCTGGCGTACAGGTTATCCTGGTATACATTGTAAGGCGTGCGATCGTAGGCCGCCCGTTGGTCGTGGCGGGAACCGGACAGGATCAAGGCAACACTTTCTACCTTATCGGGATCCAGGATCAAGGCCTGTTTGGTATATCCTTCCAAACGGTTGGTACGAAGTTTTATGCGGTATGGATCCATCAGGTCATGGTGCATCGAGTGTTGGCCGCCGGTACGGTTTTCATGCAGGTAGCGCACGCCATATTGCGCCACATACCGGCCGGTGTGATGCTGCCAACGGTTCATCAGGTTGACCTGCTCCTTAAGCGGCAGATCCAGAAATCCGTCGCCATTATCGTCATGCTGAGTCGCGTCGCTGGAATAGTGCACTAACAGCCCGGTAGAAAGATGCTCGTTGATATGCCGGGAAGCATCGCTGTTGACTTCGTACCGCCCGGCGTCGCTGGCAAAAAGATTCGCGGAAAAAATGTCGGCGGTAGCAGGTTTTTTGTATTCCACATTGATCTGGCCCGTCAAGGCTTCGTACCCGTTTTTTACGGACGAGGTTCCTTTGGAAACTTGTATGCTTTCCATCCAGGGCCCGGGCACATAGTCCAGCCCGTAGAGCGAGGCGGCGCCGCGGAAGTTCGGGTAGTTTTCCGTCAGCATCTGCACGTATGTTCCGGACAGTCCCAACAGCTTAATCTGGCGTGCGCCCGTCGCCGCGTCGGCATACGAAACATCGACGGACGGGTTGGTTTCGAAACTCTCCGCCAGGTTGCAGCAAGCCGCACGACAAAGTTCATCGTAGGTTATTTTTTGAGTTTGCAGAATGTCGGTTCGCGAAGAGATGACGCCGATGCGCCGTTCGTTGACCACCACCTCGTCAAGTACTATTTCACTTTTCAAGGTGATCCGTAGCGGCTCGTCCGACGGTTCGACCGTAATAACAGAAGCGGAATATCCGACATAGCTTATCACCAATTGGTTATTTGCGCCCTGTTCCAGTTCAAAATAACCCTCCCGGTTCGTGGTCGTACCTTTGGTTGTTTTGTCCCAGTAGACATTGGCGCCGGATATCGGTTCGTCGTTTTCGTCAAAGACATACCCTTTTATTTTCCCTTCCGCCATGAGGTAAGAAGAAAAAAACAGGGTCGTTATCATAAATATATATTTTGTCATTGATTTTATTCTTTTGATTATTGATAAAAGTCAGAAGTTATACTCCCGAAACTCAAAGGACATTGCAATTTGCCAAGCCTTTTTCAGGAATATTGCATGGGGAAAAAGAGATTCCCCTTCTGAAAATTAAATCAAAAGAATCGTAAGGAGGGAGAGGTAATCATGGGGGCAGGCGAAAGGAGGCCCTTTAGGCATGACTGCGCCGGTCTTGCTTCTTAAAAACTTCAGGATAGCAATAGCCGGTATTTCAGACAGGAATAAATCAAGAACAACCGGAGAAAGATTCATCTCCGGCCCGGTCGTATGCTGCGTATACCAGTCGAAACTGATACGTTCCATATTACAGCAATTATCGGAAGCATGATTTGTAGTACAATGATTGCATGTTTTTACAGGATGCGCGTGTTCTGCCTCTGTGCAACAGGAAGAACGCTTATGTTGACCGGCTGCCTGCTTATGGTTAGCGTGGTGAATCTTACAACATTTATCATTCAGCAACATTTCTATTCCTGCCGAACGGCACTGGTTACAGCAATAATAAACAATATTAACGCCTGCTCCGCCGTAAAATACCGGAACTGTCAACAGAATCGCAAGCGTATATTTGAATATATTTTTCATATTGACAACAAAGATAAGATTCATTTATAATAAAAACAAAAGCCTTTGATATTTTTAACATCACCCGGGAAAGCAAATCTCCACACAATAAAAGCGGCAGCGGATTTTATATATTGAAGTACAGGTGGAAGATAACCGGTAGTTAAAATTCGGTTTAAGAAAATGACAGTATAAAGCCGTTTTGGATGTGAAATAGCTTAAAAAAACATCTATTTTTGATGTGGTTGAAAAAAATAATTGCGGAAAGTTTTTTTTAGTAAAAAATTAATATCTTTGCCACAACTATTATAAAATTCTTATGGTCTGCTCCAAAGAAAAACACACATCTTCTTTTGAATTAATTAACACCTCCGTGTTGGTAAGTTCCCTATTTTTATTAGAGAGAGAGAGAGAGCAGGCGTATTGTATAAATCTGTACATATGTGCGTGCGTGCGCGTCGGAACGCG
>JAIRSF010000072.1 GCA_031255595.1 Tannerella sp. | reverse complement strand
TTCTCTCGGCTTGCACTATCTTTAATCAGGAATTGAAGATAGGCGGCGCCTTGGAATCAAAAATAAACAAGTTTATTTTGTGTTTCTCTCGGCTTGCACTATCTTTGCGGCAATTTTTTAACAGGGAATGAAAATTATGAGTGATCGGTTTACGGAATATAGTGCGCTTGACTTGTCGGAAGTCAATAAAAAAGCGTTGAAGAAGTGGAAGGATAACGATGTTTTCCGCAAAAGTCTGGAGATCCGGAAAGACGCCCCTTCGTTTGTTTTTTACGAAGGCCCGCCGTCGGCAAATGGTATGCCGGGTATTCATCATGTGATTGCTCGTTCTATTAAAGATATATTTTGTCGTTACAAGACGATGAAAGGGTTTCTGGTTGAACGCAAAGCCGGTTGGGATACGCATGGTTTGCCGGTTGAGCTTGGCGTGGAAAAAAAATTAGGGATCACCAAAGAAGATATCGGCAAGACGATATCGGTTGCCGATTATAACAAGGAATGTCGTAAGGATGTCATGAAGTTCACCAAAGAATGGGAGGAACTGACGGAAAAAATGGGTTATTGGGTCGATATGGAGCATCCTTATATCACGTATGATAACCGGTACATCGAATCGTTATGGTTTTTGCTCAAAGAACTTTATCAAAAAGATTTATTATACAAAGGATATACGATACAGCCTTATTCTCCCGCTGCCGGAACGGGACTGAGCACACACGAACTGAATCAGCCGGGATGTTACCGGGATGTGAAGGATACGACTGTGACGGCGCTTTTCAAAATGAAAAACCCGAAGCCGGAGATGACGGGCTGGGGAACGCCCTGTTTCATGGCATGGACGACAACCCCTTGGACTTTACCCTCTAACACTGCATTGTGCGTGGGTCTTCAGATACAATATGCCGTTGTCCGCACCTATAATCCTTACAGCGGAGAACCGGTGACAGTCGTATTGGCGGAAGATTTGATACCGGCCTATTTCGGTGCGAAAGCCGAAGGGTTGGCATTGGAAGATTATAAAGCCGGAGATAAAGTAACGCCTTACAAAGTAATCGCCGGATATACGGGAAAAGAGCTGGTCGGAATGGAATACGAACAACTGATCCCCTGGTTCAATCCCGGCGAAGGCGCATTTCGCGTGATTTCGGGCGATTATGTTACAACGGAAGACGGTACGGGTATTGTACACATCGCTCCTACGTTCGGCGCCGACGACGCGCGTGTGGCAAAAATCTTTAACGTGCCGCCCATTCAGTTGACGGACAAGGCCGGCAATCTTCGTCCGGCGGTCGATCTGAAAGGGCGCTTCTATCGTCTGGAAGAATTGGATGAAGATTATGTCCGGTCAAGCGTCCATGTCGACTTATATAAAAATTTCGCCGGACGTTTTGTGAAGAACGAATACGATCCGAATCCGGACGGCAAAGAAGAAACGCTTGATATTGATTTGAGCGTTATGCTGAAACAGCAGGGACTTGCGTTCCGGATCGAAAAGCATATCCATAATTATCCGCACTGTTGGCGTACGGACAAACCGATCCTGTATTACCCGCTGGACAGTTGGTTTGTGCGGACAACGGCGTGTCGCGACCGGATGATCGAGCTGAATCGTACGATCAACTGGAAACCGCAAAACACCGGCTCCGGACGCTTCGGCAAATGGCTGGAAAACCTGCAGGACTGGAACCTGAGCCGCAGCCGTTATTGGGGAACCCCGCTTCCGATCTGGCGCACGAGCGACGGGGCGGAGGAGCGATGCATCGGCTCGGTCGACGAATTATATCAGGCCATAGAGCAATCGGTTGCTGCCGGCGTGATGAAAACGAATCCTTATAAAGCGGCCGGGTTTGTGCCCTGCGATTATTCGGAAGAAAATTATAACAAAATAGACCTCCACCGCCCTTATGTGGATGAGATCGTTCTCGTAGCCGGCAACGGCGAACCGATGCGGCGTGAAACGGATCTGATCGACGTATGGTTTGATTCGGGTGCGATGCCTTATGCACAGATCCACTATCCGTTTGAAAACAAAGAAGTGCTGGACAACCGCGTCGCTTTTCCGGCGGATTTCATTGCAGAAGGAGTCGATCAGACGCGCGGATGGTTTTTCACCCTTCACGCCCTGGGAAGCATGGCTTTCGACAGTGTCGCGTTCAAAAACGTTATTTCCAATGGCCTTGTCCTTGATAAGAACGGCAACAAAATGTCCAAACGCCTCGGCAATGGGGTCGATCCGTTTGAAACCATTGAGAAATACGGCTCGGATCCGTTGCGCTGGTATATGATAACGAATGCGTCCCCATGGGACAACATTAAGTTCGACGTGGACGGAATAGAAGAAGTGCGCCGCAAATTCTTCGGAACGTTGTACAACACCTATTCTTTCTTTTCGCTGTATGCCAATGTAGACGGTTTTACCGGTCGCGAGCCGGACATGCCCCTGCATGAGCGGCCGGAGATCGACCGTTGGATCCTGTCGCTTCTCAACTCGCTGATCAGGGAAGTGGATACATATTATAATATGTACGAGCCTACGCGCGCGGGACGTCTTATTTCCGATTTTGTGAACGATCACCTGAGTAACTGGTACGTGCGCCTCAACCGCCGTCGTTTCTGGGGCGGCGGGATGACGACCGATAAACTGTCGGCCTATCAGACGCTGTACATCTGTCTGGAAACCGTAAGCCGGTTAATGGCGCCGATCTCGCCGTTCTACGCCGATCAGTTGTTTGTCGACCTGATTTCCGTTACAGGCCGCGACCGGGCGGAGTCTGTTCATCTGGCTGATTTCCCGGTGTACGACGAAACGGTGATCAACCCTGCGCTCGAGGAGCGGATGCGGATTGCGCAGACCATATCCTCCATGGTACTGGCTTTGCGGCGTAAAGTAAATATAAAAGTTCGTCAGCCGCTTCGCTCCATTATGGCGCCGGCGCTGAACGACGAACAGAAAGCAACGATAGAAGCCGTAAAAAATCTTATTCTGAATGAGGTAAATGTGAAGGAGTTGAATTTTGTAGACAACGCTTCGGGCATTCTGGTCAAAAAGATAAAACCGGACTTCAAGAAGTTAGGGCCGCGCTACGGCAAGGTGATGAAGCAGTTGGCCGCCTCCATACAGGCGATGTCGCAGGCTGATATCGCATCTTTCGAGCAGGAGGGTACATTCACGTTCGATTTGGGCGGACAGGCGTGTGAGATCGTATCGGATGATGTGGAGATCATCTCCGAAGACATTCCGGGATGGTTGGTGGCAAACGAAGGCAACCTCACCATTGCCCTTGACATTACGGTGACAGACGATTTGCGGAAAGAAGGGCTGGCACGCGAATTGGTGAACCGGATACAAAATATACGAAAGAACAACGGATACGAGATAACGGATCAGATACATGTCGCGGTTTCTTCTTCCAAAGAGTCCGACGAAGCGATCCGGGATTATGCCGCTTATATCCAAAAGCAGGTTTTGGCGGAATCGCTTGAAATTGTTGACAAACAGGCGGATGG